>JAFUUM010000121.1 GCA_017477805.1 Lachnospiraceae bacterium | reverse complement strand
TGAGAGGAGTGAGACATTTGGATTTTACAGCATTTGATTCAAGCAAATTAGACGAATACGCTAAGCGTGCAAAAGAACGGTGGAGTAATACTCCGGAATATAAGGAATTCGAAGAGAAGAACGGGAAGCGTTCAAAGAGCGAGGAAGAAAGCATGATGGCCGATTTCATGAAAATCTTTGAAGAGTTCGGAGGTATGAAGGATAAGGATCCTGCTTCTGCAGAAGTACAGGATCAGGTAAAGAAGCTGCAGAGCTTTATTACCGAGCATTTTTATAAGTGTTCTAATGAGATTCTTTCCGGACTTGGTAAGATGTATGCCGGTGGCGGAGAATTCACCGAGAACATTAATAAGATGGGCGGAGATGGAACTGCTGAATTTACTCACCGGGCGATACAGATCTACTGCGGATAATACAAATCTGTAAAAGGATGACGAAACAAGAGGGAATGGCAAACATGGAGTTTAAAACGGGGATCGGCTGGAAAGCCTGCTATGATGAGGAAAGAGATCTGTATACTGCGGAACGCAGTTGTACAGGCGCCTATCATCTGTATGAGATCACAAAGGAAATCTATGATCAGCTGGAAGAAGGCGTATCCGATGATGTGGTCTATAAAGTGATCACGGAAGGCCGCCATCTGTACATGGATGTAGACGATCGGTGCGGTCCGCCGTATACGGTAGTCCTGGATCATGATTACGAAAAGCTCTGCCCCTGGGCGAAGGTGGTTTCAAGCGGCAGAGAATGGCCGGATGAACTTGTGGATGCGGCAGTAGAGCTGTTTGATTCCGAGAAAAACAACCGGGAGCAGCGTCGCAAAAAACGGGAAGCCGGAGAAAAGGAGTCTTGAAATGAAAAAGTTTGAGTACAAATTGCTGGGAGGGAGCACGGTATGGAAACTTTGTTAAATGTCATTTCCGCGATCTGCGGGAAAATACAGGTCGTATCTGATCTGTTTTGGGATTTCCCCACTAATTTTGAATGGTATGCGAATATCCCGATCCTGGGGAATTTTACACTGGCGATCATTCTCCTCATCGGTTCCGGGATCTATTTTACGATCCGCTTACGTTTTATTCAGGTAAGAAAGTTCAAACGAGGCATTGAGGTATTAAAAAACAGTAAGGCACAGACCGGTATTTCACCGCTGGCGTCCTTCTTCCTGTCTACGGCAATGAGAGTCGGCCCCGGTAACATCCTTGGCGTGACCGGTGCGGTATCCGTAGGTGGCCCCGGCGCACTTCTCTGGATGTGGATCTCCGCCTTTTTCGGAATGGCAACAGCCTTTGTGGAATCCACTCTGTCCCAGATCTTTAAAGAAAGAAAAGACGATGAATACATCGGCGGTATGGCATTCTACGGCAGACGCCTGATCAAAAACTCCGCGATCGTGGGCGTTTTACTTTCCCTGATGTACATCATCTACGCATTTTTATGTTTCCCTGCGCAGGGCTTTAACTCCGTATCTGCCATCGGCCAGATCGCATCCATTATTTCCGGACAAGACCTTCCGACAACTCATGCAGTCTACTGGATCGGATTTGTGGTTATCCTTGTGGCAGTGATCGCAGTTTCCTTTGGCGGAACCAAGAAGATCTCCAAGGTGACGGACGTGCTTGTGCCCATCATGGCCATCGTGTACGTACTGACAGTTCTTGTGCTGATCGTTCTCAATGTGACAAGGATCCCCTGGTTCTTCTACGCAGTATTTACCGAGGCTTTCAAGCCCGAAGCTGTTTTTGGCGGCGCTTTTGGTGTTGCGCTGATGCAGGGTGTTAAGAGAGGTCTGATGTCCAATGAAGCCGGACAAGGTACCATTACCATGCCCGCAGCTGCTTCCGATGCAAAGCATCCCTGCGACCAGGGTTGCGTTCAGTCTATCGGCGTATTCCTGGACACCATCGTGATCTGTACCCTGACCGGTTTCGTTGTCATCATGGGTAAAGTATGGCTGACCGACAACGGTGCAGCCTGGTTTGAACTTGGAAAACTTCCCAAGTACCTTGCATCCGCTGCAGAGCTTACCCCGGGAACGGCATTCAATACCGTTGTAACCCTGCTGGTTTCTCTTTGCTTTGGCCTGTTTGCATTCACCTGCCTGCTGGGCTTCATGTCCTTCTCGGAGATCTGTGCAAACCGGATCAGCAAGAAGGAAGCCTTCATCAACGTGATCCGCGTGCTGGATCTTATCGTGATCAGCTTTGGCGTACTGACTTCCATCGTTGGAATGGACCTGGGTGCGCTGTGGGATCTGTCGGATTTTGCCAATATCCTGATCGCATACTGCAACATTCCGCTTTTATATATCGGCTTTAAGTATGTGAATAAGGCCCGGATCCACTATGAAAAAGAGGACGGAACGCCCTTTGATTCAAGTGTTGTGGGCGTTGATGTGCCTGTATGGGATGAAAAAGCAGGGAAACACTGATCAGGTCTCGCCAAACTCTCTTGTTTTTGCACCCAGGTTTTTTAGTTCTTTCTTGCGTTCGTACATGATCTGATCGGCTCTCTGGAAGATGTCGGATAACTGTCCATCATCCGGCTGAAGGGTGGAACAGCCGATGGAAACAACGACCCGATCGTTTCGGATGTTTTCTTCCACCTGTTTGTTAAAGTCTGCAATGGCTTCCTCCCTGGTGTCGTAGCCGCTTCCCTGTAAAAGGACAACGAACTCATCGCCGCCGATCCTGTAAACGGAACCGTGTTTGAAAAAATCGCAGATCAGAGCGCTTGCGTCCTTGATCAGCTGATCCCCGGCAGCATGTCCTTTGGTGTC
>JAFUUM010000120.1 GCA_017477805.1 Lachnospiraceae bacterium | reverse complement strand
GTGATCTTTAAGCAGGAGCGGATCGGACTGCACAATAAGCCCTTTATGATGTACAAATTCCGGTCCATGAAACTCCAGACCACGGAGGATGAGGAAAAGGGCTGGACGGTAAAGGATGATCCCAGAGTGACCAAAGTAGGAAAGTTCATCCGAAAGACCAGTCTGGACGAACTGCCCCAGATCTTTAACGTGATCCGGGGAGAGATGAGCCTTGTGGGTCCCAGACCGGAGAGACCTCAGTTTGTAGAGAAGTTTAAAGAAGAGATCCCCAGATATATGATCAAACACCAGGTAAGGCCCGGTATGACCGGCCTTGCCCAGATCAACGGGTTCCGCGGAGATACTTCCATATGGAAGAGAGTGGAGTACGATATCGAGTACATTGAAAACTGGACCATCTGGTTGGACATTAAGATCATTTTTCTCACATTTTTCAAGGGTTTTGTCAATAAGAACGCCTATTAAGAAAAATTTTATTCAGGGAAAACCTTTTCATCAGGTCAGAACATCTGTATACTTGTTAGAGTATTTTTTTGAGCAGAAAGGTTTGATCGAAAATGACATCAAATTACGATGACGAGGAATATTACGTAGAAGAACGGCCCCGGAAGAAGAAACCTTCCGGAAACGGCCAGAGACGGCCGGCCGGCAGCGCACCTTCCGGCCAGCACCGTAAGAAAAGACCTGCGGGCAGTGCTCCCACCGGAACCAGAACCCGTACAAACGGTGCTTCTTCTCATAAGAAAGGAACCAACTCCAAAAAGAAGAAAAAGGGCGGCAAGAGAGCCCTTCGGATCATCATCTTCCTTGCGGAGATCGTGGCGCTGGTGGCCGTGATCGGTATCCTTTATGTGGTTACCCGCGTAGAAAAAGTGGGTAAGGTGGATATCAAGGAAGAAGATATCGAGGTCAACGCAGCGGTAGAGACCAACGAAGAGATGAAGGGATATCGGACCATCGCCCTCTTCGGTGTGGACTCACGTACCGGTGCCCTGACCAAGAACACCAGAACAGATACCATCATCCTTGCGAACATCAATCTGGATGATCACACCGTAAAACTGGTATCCGTATACAGAGATACTTACCTGAACATTGGTAACGATACCTATAATAAAGCCAACTCCGCATACGCCAAGGGCGGTCCCCAGCAGGCCCTGAACATGCTCAACACCAACATGGACCTGAACATCACCGATTTTGTTACGGTAGGTTTTGAAGGACTTTCCTCGGTGATCAATGCTCTGGGCGGTGTCTATATCGATGTACAGCCCGAGGAGATCTCTTTCCTCAATGACTATCAGTACTGTATCGCAGAGGACTTAAAGACCACCTATACACCGGTCACTTCTGCAGGCTATCAGAAACTTGACGGTATCCAGGCAACGGCATACTGCCGTATCCGTTACACCAGAGGCGATGACTTCAGGCGTGCGGAGAGACAGAGAAATGTCCTGAATGCCATCATGGATACAGCGAAAACCTCTGATTTTGCAAAGCTGACGGCAGCTGCCAATGCAGTTTTTGACGGCAAGATGGTCTATACTTCCATGGACCTCACGGAACTGCTTGATATTGCTAAGGATATTTCTTCCTACAGTATCATCGGAGATGACGGTTTCCCCAACGAGAGCATGCGTACCACCGGTACCCTGGGCTCTGTGGGCAGCAGCGTTATCGCAAAAGACATCGAGTCAAACGTTGTATGGCTCCACGGTTTCCTCTTCGGCGAGGAAAACTATGAACCCAGTAGTGACGTAAAGAAGATCAGTCAGGAAGCAAGCAGCAAGGTTGCGACCTATCTGGGACAATAATGAATACAGAAATGAATACGCCGTACTGGCTGGCAGGCGCCGGTCAGTACGGTTTCTCTTTTATCGGAGAAAAGCATATTAAAAGATGACGGTTGATATTATTATCCCGGTATATAAGCCGGGAGAGGAGTTTGCAACACTCCTGACAAAACTTCATCAGATGTCGGACCACATCGGAAAAGTGATCCTGGCCAATACGGAAAAGCCCTATTGGGAGCAATTTGAACGGGAGCATCCGAAGGAGTCCTGTTACCCTGAATTGTCGGTCTTTCACGTGACGGCACAGGAATTTGACCATGGTGGAACCAGGCGGGAAGCCATAGAACGGTCAAAGGCGAAAGTCTTTGTGTGCATGACCCAGGATGCGGTACCGGCAGATACGGAGCTGATCGAAAACCTGGTAAAAGCCCTTGAAGCAAAGGCGGATATTGCCGCAGCCTACGCCAGACAGCTTCCGAAAGCGGATGCAGGTGTGATAGAATGCTATACCAGAGCGTTTAATTATCCGGAGACCGGGTATGTGCGGTATGCCAAAGACTTAAGCACCCATGGGATCAAGACTTTCTTTTGCTCCAATGTGTGCGCGGCCTATAAAAGAAGCGTGTATGATGAGATGGGCGGCTTTGCCACGCAGGCCATTTTCAATGAAGATATGATCTATGCCGGAAACTGTATCCGGAAAGGATATGGCATCGCCTACGCAGCGGATGCAAGAGTGTATCATTCCCATCAATACTCGGGACGGCAGCAGTATCACAGAAACTTTGACCTGGGGGTATCCCAGGCGGAACATCCGGAGGTCTTTGAGGGGGTCCCCTCGGAGTCGGAAGGAAAGAAACTGGTAAAACAGACCGCCGCCTATCTTGTCAAAAAGGGAAAGGGGTATCTGATCCCGAAACTCATTTGGCAGAGCGGCTGCAAATATCTCGGCTACAGAGCCGGGAAAGGCTATCAAAGATCATCCCATAAAAGCATCCTGAAAAAGACCGGAAACAAGGCCTATTTTCAAAGGAAGTGGGAAAAGGAGAAAACAGTATGTGCGGAATAGTAGGATTTGTCGGAAAACACCAGGCGGCGCCTGTCCTTTTGGAAGGACTGTCCAAGCTGGAATACAGAGGTTATGACTCCGCCGGGATCGCCGTCAGAGACGGGAAGAACATGGCTGAAGTGGTAAAGGCTGTGGGACGGCTGAAAAACCTGGAAGAAAAGACCGATGACGGCAAGGCCGTGAAGGGCTGCTGCGGTATCGGCCATACCAGATGGGCAACCCACGGAGGCCCCTCTCAGGTCAATGCACATCCCCATGTTTCCGGCAACTGTACCGGATCCGCTTCCGGCCCCGTAGAGTCCGAGGTGGTGGGTGTTCATAACGGTATCATCGAGAACTACCAGGAATTAAAGGAAAAGCTCATCAAGAACGGTTACGTTTTCTACAGCGATACCGATACGGAAGTAGCCATCAAGCTGGTGGACTACTATTACAAGAAATACAAAGTGGGCCCCATCGATGCCCTTGCCAAGAGTATGGTGAGGATCCGCGGCTCCTATGCACTGGAAGTCATGTTTGCGGATTACCCCGACGAGATCTATGTGGCAAGAAAAGACAGCCCCATGATCATCGGCGTGGCCGGCGGCGAGACCTTTGTGGCTTCCGATGTTCCTGCGATCCTGAACCATACCAAGAATGTTTATTATATCGGCAATAACGAGATGGCAAGGATCCAGCCCGGTAAGGCTGAATTCTATGACCTGAACGGCGATGTCATCGAAAAAGAGCTGGTGGAGATCAAATACACCGCAGAAGCTGCCGAAAGAGGCGGTTTCGAGCACTTCATGATGAAGGAGATCCACGAACAGCCCAAGGCCGTTGCGGATACCATCCGTTCTCTTGTAAAGAAGGACAAGGTGGACTTCTCCGAGATCGGACTGGATGCAGAGGCTCTGAAATCACTGACGGGTGTGACCATCGTTGCCTGCGGTTCCGCCTGGCATGTGGGCATGGCTACCCAGTATGTGTGCGAGGATCTTGCAAGGATCCCCGTCCGGGTGGAACTGGCTTCCGAATTCCGTTACAGAAAGCCCATTTTGGATCCTAATAACCTGGTCATCGTCATCTCTCAGTCCGGTGAGACGGCAGATTCCCTGGCAGCTCTCAGAGAAGCCAAGAGCAGAGGGGTAAAGACCCTGGCTATTGTTAATGTCGTAGGTTCTTCCATTGCCAGAGAAGCGGATTATTGTCTCTATACCGTGGCAGGTCCCGAGATCTCCGTTGCAACGACGAAGGCATACAGCTGCCAGCTGGTGGCCTGCTATCTGTTTGCACTGGAACTGGCGAGTGTCAGAGGTATGCTGGATGAGGATACCTATCAGACTTACTTAAAGGAGATCCAGAGGATCCCCGAGTGCATCCAGAAGATCCTGGATGACAAGGAAAGACTCCAGTGGTTTGCTGCAAAGATCGCCAACGCAAAAGATATCTTCTTTATCGGAAGAGGCATTGATTATGCCATCGGTCTTGAGGGGAGCCTGAAGATGAAGGAGATCTCCTACATCCACTCCGAGGCCTATGCTGCCGGCGAATTAAAGCACGGTACCATCAGCCTCATTGAGAACGGTACCCTTGTGGTGGGACTTCTCGGTCAGGATGATCTCTTTGAAAAGACCGTTTCCAACATGGTGGAATGTAAGGCCAGAGGCGCTTATCTCATGGGCCTGACCAGTTACGGCAACTACGAGATCGAAGATACGGCAGAGTTTGTGACCTACGTGCCGAAGATGGACAAGCATTTTGTTGGTTCCCTTATGGTGGTGCCCCTGCAGCTCCTTGGGTACTATGTATCCGTAGCCAGAGGTCTGGATGTGGATAAGCCCAGAAACCTTGCGAAGTCCGTTACCGTTGAGTAATGCTTTCTTCACAGTTTTTTAATGATATCTCGATTGTAATGAAAAGCGCCAATGCTTATAATTCAAGTATTGGCGCTTTTATAACAGGAGATCAGTTATGTCAGATCAGTTTGATGATAAGAAAAACGAAGATAATTACGAGGAAGTCTGCTTTTCCTGCCACAGACCGGAGAGTAAGGCCGGAAAGATGATGCATCTTCCTCCCAACAATATGTGCATCTGCTCCGATTGCATGAGAAAGAGCCTTGACTCCATCAGCAATATGGATCTTGGGAACCTGTTCCCGCCCGGAATGGCGAACCTTTTTGGAGGAAACTTTGATCCTTCCATGTTCGGAGGTTTGTTTGGACCCGGTATGATGGGAAGTGTTCCAGGCAGTGGCAGCGAGGGGCCTTCCGGGGATCCCGAGGGCAGCCAGGCAGAGACTTCCGTGGAATCCGGATCCGAGGATGGATCGGAGCATTCTGCATCCGAGCCGGATAGTCCGGATGAGGAGAACCCTGAAAAAGAGAAAAAACCGGAAGGTCCCCGTCCCGGCGGGCGCCCTTTCCCCGGCGGTATCAGTTTTATCAATCTGGCGGACCTTCAGAATATGGGTGGTATGCCCGGCCGTCAGAAATTAAAGAAAAAGTCCGGAAAACCCAAGCCCCCCATTGAATTAAAGGATCTGCCGGCACCGCACAAGATCAAGGCACAGCTGGATGAGTATGTCATCGGGCAGGAACAGGCCAAGAAGATCCTTTCCGTGGCGGTTTATAACCACTATAAGCGTGTTGCCACCGATACCATGGACGAGATCGAGATCGAAAAGTCCAACATCCTCATGCTGGGCCCCACCGGTTCCGGTAAGACCTACATGGTCCAGACCCTGGCGAAGATGCTGAAGGTGCCCCTTGCCATCGCAGATGCAACCACGCTGACAGAGGCCGGCTATATCGGTGATGACATCGAGAGCGTGGTATCCAAGCTCCTTGCGGCAGCGGATAACGATGTGGAAAAGGCCGAGACCGGTATCATCTTCATCGATGAGATCGATAAGATCGCAAAGAAAAAGAACACCACATCCAGAGATGTCAGCGGCGAGTCCGTTCAGCAGGGCCTGTTAAAGCTCTTAGAGGGAGCCAATGTGGAGGTTCCCGTGGGAGCCAACAGCAAGAATGCCATGGTACCTCTTGCCACCGTAAAGACCAGAAACATCCTCTTGATCTGCGGCGGAGCCTTCCCGGGCCTTGAGGAGGTTGTAAAACAGCGGCTTTCCAAGCAGACCGGCATCGGTTTTTCCGCGGAATTAAAGGATAAGTTCGATAAGGAAAAGAACATCCTCACCAAGGCGACGGTGGAGGATGTCAAGAAATTCGGCATGATCCCCGAGTTTGTGGGAAGACTGCCCATCCTGTGCGCTCTGGAGAACCTGGACGAAGAAGCCC
>JAFUUM010000119.1 GCA_017477805.1 Lachnospiraceae bacterium | reverse complement strand
CTCCAAGACGCCTTTGCCTTGTTTTTATTGATTTTATTATTGCGATGTGATCCCGTCCTGTCAAGCGGTTTTTGAAGTTTTTCTAAACTCCGCTGGCACCATAGTTGGAAAGGACTCTGGCGGAGGGATCCGTCACGTTACAGCCTTCCCAGGATCTGTTGGGCATCCAGAAATCTTTTACCATTTCTGCCTGTCCCGGATAATACTTTTCAAAGATATTGCGATACAACAACGACTCTTTGGTGAAAGGCTTTGCGAAGTCATACTTTGCGATGCCCTTTTCATAGGCTTCATCGTCGTACCGGCTCTCCGCAAACTCTGTCAGGTCATCCTTCAGGGAATGACCCACGGCATCGGAGAATGCCGCTTTTTCTCTCCAGAGGATGCTCTCGGGTATGATGCCGTCTTTTTCAAAGGCCTTCCGAAGAAGATATTTTCCTTTGCCGTAGCGGTTCATCTTCATCTCCGGATCGATGGACATGCAGTATTTGACGAACTCCAGATCTCCGAATGGCACCCTTGCCTCCAGAGAGTTTACGGAGATGCATCTGTCTGCACGAAGCACATCGTACATGTGGATCTCCCGGATCCGCTTCTCTGCTTCCGTCTGGAATTCCTTTGCATTCGGTGCAAAGTCCGTGTACTTGTATCCGAAGATCTCATCCGATATTTCGCCGGTCATGATCACTCTCACATCCGACGTCTCGTGGATGGCCTTGCATACCAGGTACATACCCACCGAAGCACGAATGGTCGTGATATCGTAAGTACCCAGTGCTTCGATAACGGTTTCCAGTGCAGACAGTACATCGTCCTTGGAAATGATCACTTCCGTATGTTCGGAGTGAATGTAATCCGCAACTTCCTTGGCATATTTTAAGTCGATGGCATCGATGTCCATTCCGATGGCCCAGGTCCGAATGGGTTTATCCACCATGGTTGCAGCGATACCGCACACCAGGGAAGAGTCCAGGCCGCCCGATAACAGGAAGCCTACCGGGGTATCGGAGTCCATCCTCTTTTTCACTCCCAACACCAGCAGATCGTGGATCCTCTGGGTCACCGCCTCGATGTCTTCTTTGCTAACCTCTTCCACTTCCGACATGTCGCGATACTTAACGAACTTGCCGTCTGCAAAATAGTGACCCGGCGGGAACGGTTTGATGGTCCCGGAAAATCCCAAGAGGTTCTTGGGTTCGGAAGCAAATACATAAGTCCCGGCTTCGGTGATGCCGTAGTACAGAGGTCTGATCCCGATGGGATCTCTTGCTGCGATGTAGGTATCTTTCTTCGCGTCATACAGCACCATTGCGTATTCCGCGTCCAGTTTCCGGAACATCTCCGTTCCGTATTCCATGTACATCGCCGGCAGGATCTCGCAGTCGGAGTCACTGAGGAATTCATATCCCTTGTCCATCAGTTCTTTCTTTAGCGGCCGAAAACCGTAGATCTCACCGTTGCAGACAACTGCGACCTCACAGCCTTCCGGCATCCGGTCTGCCCTCTCGCATTTTTTTGAGAAGCCTTCCTCACCGGTACCGGGAAGTACCTCATATTTCAGGGTCTTCTTACCACCGTATGCAAAGGGCTGCATGCCCTCCGGGGTAAGTCCCATAATGGCCAGCCTGTTAAAACCGAGCCATCCTTTTCCCGTATTTAAGAGTCTGCTTTCATCAGGCCCTCGGGACGCTGTCTTTGCAAGGGCACGTTGGATCTCCTCTTCATCCTCCGCACCTGCCGTCCCACAAAAACCAAGGATCGAGCACATACTGTTTTTCCTCCTTAAAACTTGCACTCAGCACTTTCGTGCTGCGTGCCAATGCAACCGAACATTCCGCACTATCGTGCTCCATGTTCTTGCGCCCGGCAAATGCCTATTCGTGCAAGCACGATAGTCGCTTGCCGGGCTGTTGCATCAAAAAGGCGTCTCGAAGCCCAGTGCTTCAAGACGCCTTTGTCTTTATGGTTCTAAATATTACGGGGAAAAGTCAGCCTTGTCAACAACTTTTCCTCATTTTTTGAAAACTTTTTTCCAAACCGGTCAAAAATCACCGGATCCGGCTGATGCCATCGTCCTCATAGAGTTCATAAGAGGAGGGTTCTGCATCAAAACACAGGTAGGTCAGATCCTTTTTATCCAGTTCCTCCACATATCTTGCGGGCCTGCAGAGAGGAAGGACGTGCCCGGGACGGATAAAGACCGGGATCTCGTTTAAGTCCGCCTTGATGTAATGATCTCCTGCTTCCAGGATTTCCTCGTCGAAATCTCTGTAACTGCGGAACCGGATGAATTTCATCTTCTCCGGCAGATACACATAGCGTCCTGTCTTGTTCTGTTCATGCAAGGGTGCGATCATCAGGCTCTCACCCACAAGGAGCTGATCCTCGATCTCACGGCACCGGGCATCCCCCCGGTATCCGAAGGCCAGGGGACGGATGTACATCCCATCCCGCAGGGCTGCTTTCATGAATTCCGAATAGATATAGGGGATCAGGGCATACCGCAGTTCGATGATGTTTTTAAAATCTTCCGACCGCTCAAATTGATAAAGTTCCTGTTCTCTGGTCCCCAGGGCGGAATGATTTCGAAACAGCGGAGTAAACAGGCTGATAGCCAGCCACCGCATCATCAGATCCTCGGTGGTATTGCAGCCAAAGCCGCCGGTATCGGCACCGCTGTACAAAAAGCCCGTCATGTTCAAAGAGGGCAGCTGGCAGATGTTCAAGAGGAGATGGCTCCACCAGGACATGTTATCCCCGGTCCAGACACCGCCGTAACGGTGCATCCCCGTGTAGGAAGCACGGGAAAAGAGCAGCGTCCTCTTCTCTGGGATATTTCTCTCAAAGGCTTCTCCTGCCGCCTTGGTCATATAAAAACCGTATAGGTTATGGACCTTGTCATGGCGCACCCGGATCCCGT
>JAFUUM010000118.1 GCA_017477805.1 Lachnospiraceae bacterium | reverse complement strand
TCCATTTATTAGCTTTATTATAACACAAAATGACACAAATGTCATGTTTTTTTGTAAAGAAAAAAGCCCAAACATCGAAATGTTTGAGCCTTTGTCTACAGGCTGCGGTCCGGGAACTTTTATTCCCGGACCTTTTATTTTGCCTTAACTAAATACGATATTCTTGATCCTTCTGGTAAAGTTACCCGTTCCGTAGTCTACCCTCTGCAGCATGAGCATCAGGTTGGTCCCTGTGGAAGGATCATTGTTCATATAGGTTCCCAGCCAGCCGTCCCAGCCGTATTCTCCCATGTGTCCGATGGTCCCGTTTAAGGCGGGTTCCTTTAAGACTCTCATCAGATTTGCATAGGAAAAGCC
This sequence comes from Lachnospiraceae bacterium, assembly GCA_017477805.1. Taxonomy (GTDB): domain Bacteria; phylum Bacillota; class Clostridia; order Lachnospirales; family Lachnospiraceae; genus SIG336. Next base: position 2,294 of record JAFUUM010000118.1, on the reverse strand, counting down.
TTCCAGTCCAAGCCATTCGTCAAAGGGTTTTCTGACCCCGTCCTGGGCTCCTTCCGTCAGGAAGCGTACCGCGCCTTCCCTTAAGATCTGCTCCCCGTCCGTTGTCATGCCGCCCCGAAGGAGCATATTGCAGAACCGGGAGTAATCGTCAATGGTGGAAAACAGGCCGGCGCCGCCGGATTCGAAAGGATTTTCATCACCGTTGTTACGGATCCCCAGGTTGTCGTAGGTAAACAGCTGCGGTTCCTTTCCGGAATCGCAGCGGTATACCTCCGCCATTCTCTGCTTTTTCTCTTTGGGAACAAAGAAGCCTGTATCTTCCATATGCAGGGGATCAAAAATGATCTTTTTCAGGTACTCGCCAAAGCGCATACCGGACGCTTTTTCGATGACAGCTCCCAGGATATCCGCGGAAACGCCGTACTGCCATCCCTGTCCGGGATGAAACCGCAGGGTACCTTTTCCGATCCGGGCCGCAAACTCCATGGTGGTCATGGCCCGATCCGTGCCAAGTTTTCCGATGAGTTCGTTGATCACAAGGTCCGTATCCCGTTCCGCCAGGGATGCCGTGCCGCCGTAGGTAAGACCTGAGGTCATGTTGAGCAGTTCCCGCACCACCATGGGGCGTTCTACTTTCTTCCGCTCCCCGTCTGCCGTTTCGTACATCTGGTCCTGAAATTCCGGAATGTAACGTTCCACGGGGTCATACAGATCGATGATCCCATCCTGCATGAGCCGGACCGCTGCAGTTGCGGTGATCACCTTACTCATGGAATAGCAGCGGAAAATGGTATCTCTGGCCATGGGCCGTTTTTCGGCGATGGATGCATATCCCTTTTCCAGGTAGCAGATCTCTTCGCCGCCTCTCGTCAGAAGGAGGGTGGCTCCCGCAACTTCATTCTCAGCTACCGCCCGTTCCATACAGGCTTCCAAAAGTTCTGTCTTTGTCTGATCGATATTGTTCATCTCGACCTCTCCAGAGTGTTTTCTCAAAGATTGTTTTTCAGATAATCCATCATCTTTCCAACCCATTCCCAGGCGGAAAGTCCGTATGCCATGCTGACCCCGTGTCCTCCCGTGGGATACAGGTGCAGTTCATGGGGTATGTTCTTTTCCGCAAGGACCGAATCCAGGCGCTTGGAATTCTCCACCGGTACCGCTCCGTCATCTTCGTTGTGCCAGATAAAGGTACTGGGGAAGCCGAGGGTGACGAGGTTTTCCACGCTGAGGCCTTTTCTTAAGTCCTCTCTCCACCCCGTCAGGTGCTCGAAAGAACTTTCATGGGTCACGCCCTTTTCAAAGGTGACCACGGGATAGCCCAGGATCAGTGATTTAAAGTGTCCATCCAGGCTGTCTGCTTCTTCCGGAGTAACCAGGCCGGTGCGAAGAGCTTCCGCGCGGACCAGGGGCATGATCTCATCATAAAGAGCCGCTGCTGAGGCGCAGAGATGGCCTGCTGCCGAAAAGCCGATGACAGCGATCCTGTCCGGATCCACATCGTACTCGATGGCATGAAGTCTGATATAGGAGATCACCGCCAGAAGATCCATCAGGGGTTCCGGATAAAGGGCAGGATGCACTCTGTATCGCAGGATAAAAGGCTGATACCCTCTTTTTTCCAAATAGTAGGCAAAGGGAGTTCCCTCATGCTGCATGGCAACATGAGTATATCCGCCGCCGGGGCAGATGATCACCGCCGGCTTTTTGTCTCCCTTCATCTTGTCCAGTCTCGGGGTGATGAAAAAGCTGTTGGCGGGGTCGTTATACACGGAAGTTTCCATAGGCTGCCATTCCTCATGTTTCCAGATCTGCCAGCATTTTCTCTTTTCCTGCTGGATCTGTCTGATCATGTTGGCGGCATCCAAAAGATGCTCCGTGGTCTCCATGAGCTGCCAGGTTCCTTCCGGGCCCCTGTAGCGGATCATCCGCAGCGGCTCATCCAGGTATTCTTTCGGAAACAGTGCAAGCGCATCGTCGGAATAAAAGAACTTCAGATACGGTGCCAGACCGCTTGTTTCCAGGATATCCCGAATGGAATCGTTCATGCTGAACATTGTGTCCTTTGCCCCCTTGTTATCTTAGGAAAATGCTTTACCGGTCAATAATTCAAATGCTTCTTTATACTTGTCGATAGTCTTTGCGATGACATCATCGAGCAGCAGATAATCACTGTCGGGATTTGCCTTCAGCCAGTCTCTGACAAACTGCTTATCATAGGAAGGCTGGCTCTTTCCGGGCTCATAACCCTCCTGGGGCCAGAAACGGGAACTGTCGGGAGTCAGCATCTCATCGCC
>JAFUUM010000117.1 GCA_017477805.1 Lachnospiraceae bacterium | reverse complement strand
GTATGGAGGAACCATGTCCCAGATGAAACCAGGCTCTGCCGATGATGTAGTCCTTGGAAACCGTACCGATGTTACCGGAACGGGAATCCTCACTGTTGTTTCTGTTATCTCCAAGGACAAAATACTCATTATCCCCAAGTCTCAAACCTTTTGCGGCGATGCCTCCATCCTCCATGAGGTCAAAGGTCTCGGATTCTGCCAGAGGTTCTCCGTTGATGAATACTTTGCCCTCCGAAATGGTGATGGTCTCTCCGGGAAGGCCAATGATCCGTTTGATATAATAGTGGTTCATCTCATTACCATTTGGAAGAAACACCACCACATCACCCCTTGCGGGATTTTTCATGTTATAGACCACACGGTTGATCAGCACTTCCTGTCCGTTATACAGGCAGGGCTCCATGGAGGATCCGATGTTACTGGTCTTCGTGCCAACCGCATAAACAAAAAAATAGGCGAGAAGGACCGCCATGACAAACAGAAGGATATACCTTCCGATCTCACGCATGGTGGAAGAACTCAGTTTTTTCTTCTTTTTATAAAAGTTAAGTCCTTTTGCTCTGCTCGCCACTGTCTTCTACGCCTCAATATGTTTATTCTAACACAAAAGCGGACCACCGGGGTCCGCTTTTTCCGATCATTAGATGATCTCTTTTACTTTTGCCTTCTTACCGATACGATCTCTTAAGTAGTAAAGTTTAGCCCTTCTTACTTTACCCTTTCTTACGATCTCTACCTTTTCAACGTGAGGGCTGTGCATAGGCCAGGTCTTCTCTACGCCGATACCGTTGGAAGTCTTTCTAACGGTGAAGGTCATGCGGTTGTGTCCGCCCTGAACCTTGATCACGGTTCCTTCGAAGATCTGAATTCTCTCACGGTTACCTTCCTTGATCTTGTTGTGAACTTTTACGGTATCACCAACGTTGAACTCAAGGCCGGTTACGCCTTCTTTGAGCTGTTCCTGCTCGATTTCCTTAATAATGTCGTTCATGTTTCTCTCCTTATTGAATAAACGGGATGTTCTTAACATCACCATGATGACAGCGGAACATCTTTCTTACGCAACATTAAGACTTTACCACAAATGAAAAGGAAGTGCAAGCAAAACTTTGTTTTTCCTGCACTTCCTTACTTTTCACTTATTTACGGGCCAAAATCCGCAGATTAAAGCTGAGGGCCTGCAGCAACCAGTGCCTTACCGGCATCGTTGCCTTCGTATTTCGCGAAGTTCTTGATAAATCTCTGAGCCAGATCCTTTGCCTTCTCATCCCATTCGGAAGCGTTAGCATAGGTATCTCTGGGATCCAGGATCGCGGGATCTACGCCGGGCAGCTCGGTGGGTACTTCGAAGTCAAATACGGGGATCTTCTTGGTGGGTGCCTTCAGAACATCACCGTTTAAGATGGCATCAATGATACCTCTGGTATCTTTGATGGAGATTCTCTTACCGGTGCCGTTCCATCCGGTGTTAACCAGATAAGCCTTAGCACCGCTCTTCTGCATCTTCTTAACCAGCTCCTCACCGTACTTGGTAGGATGGAGCTCTAAGAATGCCTGGCCGAAGCATGCGGAGAAGG
>JAFUUM010000116.1 GCA_017477805.1 Lachnospiraceae bacterium | reverse complement strand
TGGAGCCATAACTCTGCCATCATTGCAGATTGCCACAATTATGAGGATATCATCTACGAAACAGGTGACTGGATCCCTCTTGGGCCTTTGGATGATGTGACCGGAAGTCAGGACAAGGTTGTAAGCGGAAAGGGCGGTTACGGCTGCTGGGCGATCTCCTCCGAAGCAGAGCATCCGGAAGAGATCTTCAAACTCTTTGATTATCTTGCCACGGAAGAGGGGCAGCTCCTTTGCCAGTATGGCGTGGAAGGCCTCAGCTACAACATGGTGGACGGTAAACCTGTTTTAACGGAGGAAGTACAGGAGCATTTGAACGCCGGAGACACAGACTGGCTGATCAACAACGTTGGAGCAGGCTTTGGCGGAAAAGCCGTTGTATTCTTTGACTTTATCTTAACGGATCTGGATAATGAGGCCCGCTTTGGAGAAGCCTTGCCCGGGGCTTCCGCCGCACCTTCCTTTGAAAATGCGGTAGCCATCGGCAAGGAATACCCGGTAACCTATCGCCTGGTAAAGGGCTTAAATGCCACGGCGTACATGAGCACCGAGGCCATGGCGGAGATCAAGGACGGCCTGTCTTCCTTGGACTATAATGATACTTTGGAACAGGCCATGCTTGCGGATACCGATGAGGAAGCAAAAAAGATCCTTGATGACTTCAAAGATCGGATGCAGGCGGCAGGAGTTGCGGAGTTTGAAGACCTTTTGCAGCGAATCTACATTGCGGATCCCGATTCTGTGAAATTCTACAACTAAAATGAACAAAACAAAAACCGAAGTTTTACATATGACAGAAGGAAATCCTGTCACCCTGATCCTGCTGTTTTCCGTTCCCATGCTCATCGGAAATCTGTTCCAGCAGCTTTATAACCTTGTGGATTCCGTTATCGTGGGACAGGTGGTGGGAGCGGAGGCCTTAGCAGCCATCGGAGCAACAAACTCCGTTACCTTCCTGTTCTTTGCACTCTGCAACGGCATCGGCAGCGGAGGCGGCATCATCACATCACAGTTTTTCGGAAAAGGGGACGAATCCGAAGTCCGGAGCTGTATTGCCAACACGGGCTATATCATGCTGGTCTTTCCGCTGGCAGTGGGCGTGGCAGCATTTATGGCGTCGGAACCGATCCTGGTCCTGCTGGATACACCGGCATCGATCCTTCCGGATTCCATTGACTATATGAAGATCATGTGTGTGGGACTGGTGTTTGTGTCCCTGTATAACTACGCATCTTCCATGCTCAGAGCCTTGGGAGATTCCCGCACTCCCTTATATTTTCTGATCTTTTCCTGCCTCTTAAATACCGGTCTGGATGTATTGTTTGTGTACGGACTGCAGATGAGTGTCCGGGGGGCAGGCATTGCGACGGTGATCTCCCAGTTTATTTCCGGCATCAGCTGCCTGGCCTATGCGATCCTGAAAAACTCTTATTTCAAGATGACCAAAGAAGATCTGAAGGTTAATCTGAACCTGTCGGTGAAGGTACTGAAACTGGGGATCCCGTTATCCCTGCAGTTTTCCCTGATCGCCATCTCCTGCATGGTTGTCCAGAAGATCGTGAACTCCTTCGGAGAAGTGACGGTTGCAGCCTTTACCGCAACCAGCAGGATCGAGCAGCTGATCCATCAGCCTTATCAGACCTTGGGCGCAGCTCTTTCCACGTTTACGGGCCAGAACTACGGTGCCCGCAAATGGATCGCGTCAAGG
>JAFUUM010000115.1 GCA_017477805.1 Lachnospiraceae bacterium | reverse complement strand
TGAGCATCTCTTTCAGCGGTTCCATACCAAGGGCCAGACATTCCACCACCAGCACATCGTCATATTTATCCACGGTAAGGCCCGGCAGCCAGTCCGCCTCTCCGAAGATCATGCGGCAGCAATTTAAGTCTTTCTCGGGCATCACGGACTTACGATACTCCCAGGCAGCCTGTACCCGCTGCCTCAAAAAAGCTTCATCCACCGCCTGTCCGCCTTTTCTTGTCAGCATACGGACCCGGATTTTGGAATTGACATTAATAAATCCGGCCCCCATGGGATACCCGTCAAAATCCTGTACGGAAATGATATCCCCGTTCTCAAAGTGCCCCAACACGCTTTCGATCTCGTTATCGTAGATCCACTGCCCACCGGCTTTTAATGCTCTTCCCTCTCCTTTTTTCAGGGTTACCACAGCTTCTTTGATCAGATTATCACTCGTACTCATATCTATCTCCGCATTCAATCATTTTTCGCTTTTAGCATCGTCTTTTCGGTGTAGCATTTCTTCCCTGCCATTTTATCACAATACGGAAAGCATCTCCCCCCTCTTTTACCCTTTCTTCCCTCTCCGAAGTGTGCTACCATAGACCGGTGAACCGATAAAGAAAGGCAAAAACATGAGACTACTGATCATTCGCCACGGCGATCCCGATTATGAACACAATTCCCTGACAGAGAAAGGAAAAAGAGAAGCAAAGCTTCTTGCCGAGAGTCTGAAACGACAGAACGAGAAGATCGACTACTTCTATGTTTCCTCTTACGGCAGGGCAAAAGATACCGCAGCCCCCACCCTGGAGACCTTTGGTGCCACCGCCGAGGTCTGCGACTACCTGCATGAATTCGATTACCCCACGTTTAATGCCGACGGCTCCCAGCGCCCCGTTGCCTGGGATCTGATGCCCGCAGACTGGACCACCGATGACAGATTTTACTCTATGGCCAAATGGTATGACACACCTGTCATGAAGAGCGGCAACCTCGGTGAAAAAGCTGCCGATGTTTGCCGTCAGTTCGATGCCTGTCTGGCAAGCCACGGTTACGTAAGAGAAGGCCGGTACTACAAAACCGAACAGGGCAACGACCAGACCCTGGCCTTCTTCTGCCACTTGGGCGTGGAATGCGTGATCCTCTCCCACCTTTTAGGGATCTCTCCGGTACTTTTATGGCAGGGAACTACGGCCCTGACCACTTCCGTGACCACGCTGTATACGGAAGAAAGGCAAAAGGGCATCGCCTATTTCCGTATGAGCTGTTTCGGAGATACCGCGCACCTTCGCTACGCCGGAGAACCCAATTCCTTCAGTGGAAGGTTTTGCGAAGTATACGAAAACTCGCACGAACGACACTAATGTCAATACTGTCGATGAGCAAAGAAAAGGCCGTACTTGTGTTTACAAGCCCGGCCTTTTTTTGTTCTATGATTATTCTACGGGTGATCATGATCATCCGGATAGTCATCATTGATGGCATCCTCCGTATCGTGATCATTTCCGTCACCGCTCATCATGTCTTCTCTGGTGTAGACTCTGTTTTCTTTTCTGGCTTTCTCCACCAGATCGGAAAGCTCTTCCTTCACCTGCATGGCATGCTTGATGTTGATGATGTCGAAATCCCCCATGGTCTTGTCACCGGAAGATACATGGATGGTGCCGGTGCCGATGATCCGCTGCCAGAAGGTTCTGGACAGGTGGAAATCGGTAATTCGGTACAGTCTGATCTCATCCTCTACCTGCTTAAAGAACCCTCTGTCGATGAAGAATCTGGAGGTGTCATAAGAATAAATGGTAAAGGTCCAGGGCAGTCCCAGGAAATTTCTTTTTCTTTCTCTGCAAATCTCACCTGTGTGTTTCATGCTTGTCCCTCTTTTCCCTTGTATTTGCTTTTCATCAGTCGATCTTCAGGATCAGTTCAAGGACTCTCCTTGCGCAGATCTCCAGATCTTTTCTGGTGATCAGTTTCTTCTTCTGTGCTTCCGTCAGACGGTCCACAAAACCGTGGGCCATCTTGATATCATTTCCGGCAAGCACCTCTTTATAGTGCTCTGCATGGTTCCACCAGTCGGAGGTCACAAGGCCGTTAAAGCCCCACTCATCCCGAAGGATATCCGTCAGCAGCTCCTTATTCTCGGAAGCTCTGCAGGCGTTGATCACATTGTAGGAGGACATGATGGTCCAGGGATCCGCTTCCTTTACAACGATCTCAAAGGCTTTTAAGTAGATCTCGCGGATGGCTCTCTCGGAAGCCCGGGAGTCGCTCTCCATACGGTTGGTCTCTTTGTTGTTCAGTGCAAAATGCTTCACCGATGCAGCCACGTGATTGCTCTGGATACCGCGAATCATGGCTGCGCCCATCTTACCTGCCACGTAAGGATCCTCGGAATAATACTCGAAGTTTCTTCCGCAAAGAACGCTTCTGTGGATATTGATAGCGGGGGTCAGCCATACGGCAATGTTGTTTTCTTTGACTTCCTTACCGGCCGCTTCGCCCACCTGCTCCACAAGGGCGGTGTTAAAGGTGGAGGCCAAAAGGGTCGCGCAGGGGAATGCGGTGGTCTTTACCATGCATTCGGGATTGATGCGCAGTCCCGCAGGGCCGTCGGCGGTCATGATGGAGGGAACGCCGAAGTCCGGCAGATTGCCAAAACCGAAGGTGTTGGCAACCCCAAGATTGGGCTGTCCTCCAAGGAGTCTCATGAGGTCATGATCGGAAAGCTGCTTGATAAACGCATCCATGGTGACGGTGCCGTCTGCCACTTCCGATAATTTCTTTTCCGTGTACTTTTCGCCCCAAAGGAGACGTCCCTTATGTCCAAAAGCGTCTGCTTCAAAGGTGTTCTTCCAGACATCAATGGGCACCAGCTTATTTGCCTTATAGTCCGGGATCTTCTTGGCCACCGGCAGTTTCTCATAAGTGCCGTCCGCCAGGAGTCTTTCGGGAAGGGCATTGGGAACCAGCTTTGCGGAAAGCTGACGCACCACTTTATCCTTCTTTAATTCATAAACGAAGGAAAGCTCTTCCACATCCCGTACAGAGGTACCGAGGTAGAACCGGTAAGTTCCCTTTTCCAGTACATAAGCAGACTTCTTCACTTTGCCCAGGTCATCATAAGATGCCATCTCGTTTGCCGAGAAACTGAAAGTGATGAGCTGGGTCTCTCCGGGCTGTAATTCTCTTGTTTTTTCAAAACGAATCAGGCTCTTTGCGGGTTTTCCCAGCTTCCCCTGAGGTGCCCCGTAATAGAGCTGCAGTACTTCCTTGCCGGGTCTGTCGCCGATATTCGTAACTTCCGCAGTAACAAAGATGGTGCCGTCGGTCTCACCTGCAGAGGGCGAGAAGATGACGAAACCGGTATAGGAAAGACCGAAACCGAAAGGATAATTTACCTTCTCCGCGGCTCCGGGAATGGTCTCGAAATAGCGGTATCCAACGTAGATATCTTCCTTGTATTCCACATAGTCATCGGAATCGTGGAAGTTTGCCGTGGAGGGATAATCCTCCAAGCGCTTTGCAAAGGTATCCGTCAGTTTTCCGGAAGGATTTGCAAGACCCGTCAGGATCCTGGCGGCTGCCAGTCCGCCTTCCATACCGCCCTGCCATGCCATGAGAACGGCATCCACAAGATCATCCTCCGCAAACCAGTCGGTATCTACCATACCGCCAACGTTTAATACGGCGATCACTTTGGGGAACCGGGTCTTTACCGCATCCACCAGAGCTGCTTCGCCATCCGTCAGATAAAAGTCACTGCCGGGGAAGAGTTTTTTGCCCTTATCGATCATGCTCTGATCAACGCCCGCATGCTTTTTCTTATCATTCTTGGGAGTACGGTCCCAGCCCTCTCCGGAGAAACGGCTGATGGAGATGATGGCGGTATCCGCATAGGCAGCTGCCTTCTTTAAAAGGTCCGTGGGTACTTCCGCTTCCGCCATCATGCCGGGCACGCAGCCGTCTTTATACTGTGCATCCACGTAGTCCTTATAGTACTTCACGGTATCGGGGAAGATCTCCACGGCCCCCTCCAAAGAGGACAGGCCATCGTAGATGTTATGGATGTACAGCGTCGTCACATCGCCGCTTCCGCCGCCACCTTTCACGTAATCAAAGGTACCCTTTCCGAAGAGTGCCACCCGGCTTCCCCTCTGAAGGGGCAGAACATCCCCTTCATTTTTGAGGAGCACCATGCCCTCTTCCGCTGCCTTTAAGGAAAGTTCCACGTGTTCCTTGCATGCAGTCACTCTCTTTCCGTCTTTTCCCAGGGGGAGGTTAGGCTGAAATCTGCTTCTGACCCATCTGTCCATAAATATCTCCTTTTTCGTTTTCCGTTATTTCAATATTTCCGTTATCCTGTCCCAATCAAGATGATCCAGGGCTGTTTTTACTTCATTTACCTGAGCTTCCTGCTCTGCTGTCAGCCTGTAGCCCGCCAGCATGTTCAGCATGTCCTGCACGCCGTCGTAGTCCATGCCGGATGCGGCTGCTTCCATCAGATGCAGCGCGTTTTGATAATCGTTTTCGGAGATCCTGACAAGATCCTCGGTAGGCTGCTTTTGTTGCTGCAGATCCGAAAGGGCCTTCTCCAGATCTGATCCCAGTTCCACGTATTTCTTTAACAGCCAGGGCGTCAGGGAGACGATGGTCGCCTCATCCTGTCTTTCTCCCGCTCCCTCCAGCACAAGTGCCGTAGAAGAGACCTCCTCGGCGCCGATCATCCTTGCGGAACTCTTCAGGGCATGCACCAGGATCGTGTATTTTTCAAAATCCTGTCTGTCCAGGGCATCCCGGATCCCGGCTTCGTTGTCTTTTACTGCCTGGCAGAAAATGCCGCAGGCATTCAGATACCCTTTTTCCGATCCGCAATTACGGATCCCAAGATCCACATTCAGACTGCTTACTTTCTCCTCCAGACGTTTCACATCGGACCGGACCTCAGCCTTGCCGGTATGATCGTCCTCCACCGGCAAGAGATCTTTCTTCACCGCATGGATCAGCTCTTCAGGCAGGTAATGCCGGATCATATCCTCCAGTTTTTCCGGTTCTACGGGTTTGGACATATAGTCCGTAAATCCTGCGCGAAGATATTGTTCCTTTGCCCCGGAAATGGCATTGGCCGTCAGAGCGATCACCGGTGCTTCCGGACATTGATGATGCTTTAACTCCTTCATACGCTTCAGGGTCTCGATACCATCCATCACAGGCATCCTGTGATCCAGAAGGATCAGATCGTAGTGCGTATGCTGAACCCTCTCTAAGGCTTCTTCGCCGCTGGTAACGGTCTCGATCCGGATCTTTGTGGGTTTCAACAGCCCTTCGATCACCACAAGGTTCATGTAAGTATCGTCCACAACCAGCACCGAAGCCTCAGGTGCCGTGAATCCCGGCGCATATTTTTGTCCGGATGCAGCAGGCCGCTGTTCCATCACCAGGCTGTCGGCAGATCCCACGGAATCCTTACGGAGCACCCGCTGACGGATCCGGAAGGAGAAGGTTGAACCGCTGCCGTATTTACTCTCCACCTCCAGATCACTTCCCATGAGTCCCAGAAGTTCTCTGGTAATGGACATACCAAGCCCCGTGCCTTCCACGTTCCGATTCCTGCGCTCATCCAGGCGCTGGAATTCCATGAACAGTTTGGACAGATCCTCTTCCCGGATGCCGATCCCCGTATCGGAAACAGCAACTCCAAGCCGGATATTGTCCGCTCCATCCTGTTCAAAGGACAAAGAAAGGGTAACGCTTCCCGTATCCGTATACTTTACGGCATTTGTCAAAAGATTGGTAATGCATTGCCGGATGCGGACTTCATCTCCATAAAGAATGGCCGGGATCTCCGGGTCAATATCCACACGGAATTCCAGTCCCTTGCTTTCCGCTCTTGTCCCGATCATCAGGATCAGTCCCCGAAGCAATTCCCGAAGGTCATATTCCCCGGGAATGATCTCCAGCTTGCCCGCTTCGATCTTGGACAGATCCAGGATATCATTCACAATCTCCAAAAGAGTGCTTCCCGCCACCCGAATGTCTCTGGCGCGGTTCAACGTGGCCTCGTCATCGCTTTCCCTGATGAGGATCTCATCCATTCCCAGAATGGCGTTGATGGGAGTCCTGATCTCATGGGACATGTTGTAGAGGAATACGGATTTTGCTTCGCTGGCACGGTTGGCCTTCTCCCGTTCCTCCTGGAGCTGGCGGATATAATTCTG
>JAFUUM010000114.1 GCA_017477805.1 Lachnospiraceae bacterium | reverse complement strand
GAGATCGGCAAAGTCCCGCTCCTGACCGCGGATGAGGAAGTGGAACTGGCCATGAAGATGGAAGTCGGCTCTGTCGCCTCCAAGGTCCTGGAGTCCGGGGATGAAGGTCTGATCGCACTGTTTGCCGCTGATAAGGCCAAGCCCGACAAGGAACAGGAGAAGCTGCTGCGCCAGCTGGGCATCAAAGCCGACGACCGTAAGCTGATCAAGGGAATGGACCGCCAGGCACTCGAGGATGCGGTCGCACAGGGAGAAGCTGCCAAGAACAAGCTGGCAGAAGCAAACCTGCGTCTGGTGGTCTCCATTGCTAAGAGATACGTGGGAAGAGGCATGCTGTTCCTGGATCTGATCCAGGAGGGTAACCTGGGTCTGATCAAGGCCGTTGAGAAGTTTGATTACCAGAAAGGTTTCAAATTCTCCACCTACGCACCATGGTGGATCAGACAGGCTATCACCAGAGCCATCGCCGATCAGGCAAGGACCATCCGTATTCCCGTGCACATGGTTGAGACCATCAACAAACTGATCCGTGTCAGCAGACAGTTGACCCAGGAACTGGGCAGAGAGCCCAGCCCCGAGGAGATCGCACAGGAAATGGGACAGCCCGTGGAGAGAGTCAGAGAGATCCTGAAGATCTCCCAGGAGCCCGTATCCTTGGAGACTCCCATCGGTGAAGAGGAAGACAGCCATCTTGGCGATTTCATTCAGGATGATAACGTACCCGTTCCGGCAGACGCCGCAGCCTTCACCCTGTTAAAGGAACAGCTGGGCGAAGTGCTCTGTACCCTGACAGACAGAGAGCAGAAAGTCTTGAGACTCCGTTTTGGCCTTGATGACGGAAGAGCAAGAACTCTGGAAGAAGTAGGTAAGGAATTCAAGGTTACCAGAGAGCGTATCCGTCAGATCGAAGCAAAGGCATTAAGAAAACTGCGTCATCCCAGCCGCAGCAGAAAATTAAAAGATTATCTTGATTGATCGGAAGTGGAAGTATAGCAAAATGAAATTGTCGAAGAGAATGGAAATGCTCGTCAGTATGGTCCCTATAAAGACCGTACTGTGCGATGTGGGTTGCGATCATGGCTATGTGGCCATCGATCTTGTTGAAAAGGGAATTTGTACGAAAGTCTATGCCATGGACCTGCGGGAAGGGCCTCTGGCAGCAGCAAAAGAACATATTGAGGAAGCAAAACTGGCGGATCACATCGAGACGATCCTCAGCGACGGCCTGAAGGAACTGCCGGAGGATGCAACGCCTGACGGCATGCTGGCAGCAGGCATGGGAGGCGCACTGACCATCAAGATCCTGGAAGAGGGCGCCGAAAAGGTCAATGCCATGTCCTATCTGATCCTGCAGCCCCAGTCCGAGATCCCGGATGTCCGGGCGTGGCTGGATGAGAACGGTTACAAGATCTGTCGGGAAGACATGGTCTTCGAAGACGGAAAGTTTTATTTCGCCATGCTGGCAAAAAAAGCCGGTGAAGAAGCGGACAGTTATGAAAAACTGGAAAATTGCTTCCGGGAGATGTGGAGACAGACGGATCCCGCAAGAAAGGCCGTAAAGGTCATCCCGAAGCAGATCAGCGACACCCTGGATGAGATGGCAAGAGACTTAGGCGACCTCTTTGGTCCCGCCCTCCTTGCAGCACCCCATCCGCTGATGGTCGATTATCTGCAGTTTGTTTCTGCGGAAAAGAGAAAGATCCTTGCTTCCTTATCATCCACCATCGATCATGAAGACAGAAAGATCGAAGTGGCGGAAGACTTGGAGGCCATCCGGCTCGCCGGACAGATCATGGAGATCGCTAAAAAAATCTGATGCGAAAGGGAAGGTAACATGTACAAAGTTAAGGTTTTGGATCAGGTGATCGAAGTTGAAGAAGGCACCACCTATGAACAGCTGGCAGAGCGGTTCCAGGAAGAGTACGATCATCAGATCGCGCTGGTGTTTTCCGACGGCAAGATCAAGGAACTTTTTAAAAAGATCAATAAAGACTGTACCGTTGAGTTCATTACCTTAGAGGACAGCATCGGTCACAAGTCCTACGGCAGATCCGCCATCATGATGTTCATCAAGGCCGCAAGAGACGTGCTTGGTGAAAAACTGGAGGATCTGAAAGTGGAGTTTGCCCTGGGCCCCGGTTTTTATATTTCTGCCCGCGGCAAGTTCGAGATCGACCAGAAACTGGTGGATGCCATCGAAAAGAGGATGCGTGAGATGGTGGAGCAAAAACTCCCCATCTGGAAAAAGTCCTATCCTCTTACCGAGAGCGTAGCCATCATGCATCAGGAGAAGATGGAAGATAAGGCGAGACTGTTCCGGTATCGCAGAAGTTCCAGCGTAAACCTGTACTGCCTGGACGGCTATTACGACTATTATTACGGCTACATGCTGCCCAACACTTCCTATATCAAATACTTCCAGCTCATCTCTTATGATGAGGGATTTCTTCTGGTACTGCCCACAAGACAGAACCCCAAGAAGATCGAGTTTGTGGAGCCCAGAGAAAAACTGTTCCACACCATGGTGGAGACTTCCAAGTGGGCTCATCATATCGGCATCGAAGATGTTGGTGAATTAAACGACCGCATCTGCGAATCCGGACTCCGGGATGTGATCCTTCTGCAGGAAGCGGAGCAGGAGCGCCGTATCGGCGAGATCGCAAGACAGATCAAGGAACGTTCCCATGTGAAGTTCGTCCTCATTGCAGGACCTTCTTCCTCCGGAAAGACCTCCTTTGCCAACAGACTTTGCATCCAGCTACGGAGCCTTGGGAAGATCCCCCACCTTATCAGCCTGGATGATTATTTCAAAAACAGAGAAGACACTCCCAGGGATGAAAAGGGTGATTACGATTTCGAGTGCCTTGAAGCCATCGATACCGACACCTTCAACCGGGATATGAGCGACCTCTTAAACGGAAAGAGAGTGGAGATCCCTCACTTTAACTTCACCGTTGGTAAGAGGGAATATAACGGAAATTATCAGCAGCTTGGTCCCGATGATGTCCTTGCAATGGAAGGTATCCATGGACTGAATCCCCGGATGACCGAGAAACTGCCCAACGACAGTAAGTTCAAGATCTACATCAGCGCCCTCACCAGTCTGAACGTGGATGATCACAATTACATCTCCACCACAGACTCCAGACTCCTGCGCAGAATGGTAAGAGATGCCCGCACCCGCGGCGCCTCCGCAAAACGTACCATTCAGATGTGGCCTTCCGTAAGAAGGGGCGAAGAGAGAAACATCTTCCCCTATCAGGAAGAGGCGGATGTGATGTTCAACTCCGTGCTGATCTATGAATTAGCGGTATTAAAGCAGTATGCGGAGCCACTGCTGTTCAGTATCCGCGAAGACGAGCCCGAATTTTACGAGGCAAAACGCCTCTTAAAATTCCTGAATTACTTCCTCGGAATGGATACAACATCCCTTCCCAACAACTCCATTTGCCGCGAGTTCGTTGGCGGAAGCTGCTTTAAAGTCTGAGTTTTTTGGTTAGGTTTGACAAATTTTTACAGGATTGCTAGATTGTATTTTTGTAAGTAGGACGGACGATCGCGGCTGCGCAAGCAGGTGAGGAAAGTCCGGGCTTCATAGGGCAGGATGCCGGATAACGTCCGGTGGAGGTGACTCCAAGGCCAGTGCAACAGAAACATACCGCCCGTAAATGAGCAGGGCGGACATGCGCTGATCGAGGCGTTTGCGCTTGCGCAAAAAGCCACGAGCCAGTGCATGTCCATGCGGCGAATGCCGCGTAACGAGGAAAGCTTGCTTTCCGAGTCTACGGCCCTAGCGCGTCGACGAGTAAGGTTGGAAAGGCAGTGTAAGAGACTACCGTGCGTCTGGTAACAGGCGTAGCCATGTAAACCCCATCCGAAGCAAGACCAAGCGTAGAACCATAGATTTGCCCGATCTGTTCTCAGGTAGGTCGCTTGAAACTGCCGGTAACGGCAGTTCTAGATAGATGATCGTTCTCGACATAACCCGGCTTACAGTTCTGCTTGCATCTTATTATAGTGTTTTATTTCAGAAAGAAGGAATGAGAAATGACGAAAATTGACATTTTCAGTGGCTTTTTGGGAGCCGGTAAAACGACTCTGATCAAGAAATTGCTCTCTGAAGCTTTAAATGGCAGCAAGACCGTCCTCATCGAGAATGAGTTCGGTGAGATCGGCGTAGACGGCGGCTTTTTAAAGGAAGCCGGCATCGAGATCAAAGAGATGAACTCCGGCTGCATCTGCTGCTCTCTGGTTGGTGATTTCGGCGAGTCTTTAAAGGAAGTACTGAATACTTACGCTCCCGAGCGCATCCTCATCGAACCCTCCGGCGTCGGCAAACTTTCCGATGTCATGAAGGCTGTACAGGGCGTTCATACGGATCAGGAAGTGCAGTTAAACAGCGCCGTATCCGTTGTGGATGCCAGCAAGTGCAAAGTATATATCAAGAACTTCGGTGAGTTCTTTATAAACCAGATCCAGTACGCAGGGACCATCATCCTCAGCCGTACCGGAAAGATGAGCGAAGAGAAGATCAAGGAAGCGGTTGAGCTGATCCGTCAGTACAATCCCACCGCAACCATCATCACCACTCCCTGGGACCAGCTGGATGGAAAGCAGATCCTGGACACCATCGAAGACCAGAAGAAACTGGAAAGTGAGCTGATGGAAGAAGTCCTGAAGCTGAAGGACGAGCATGAGCACCATCACCACCATCATGACGACGATGACGATGATGACCACGAGTGCTGCCACCACCATCATCACCACGACGATGACGATGATGAGGACGAGAATGAGCATCATCACCACCATCACCACGATGACGACGATGATGAGGACGAGCATGAGCATCACCATCATCACCACCATGATCACGATGATGACGACGATGACCATGAGTGCTGCTGTCACCATCATGACCATGACCACGATCATTGCGACCATGATCATGAGGATCATGAGCATGGTCATAACGAGCATCATCATCACCATCATCATGCGGACGAAGTCTTCGGCAGCTTTGGTTTCGAGACTCCCGCAACCTACAGCAAAGAAGACATCGAGCACTTCCTGGATGAACTGGGCAACGAAGAAAAGTACGGTCTTGTCCTTCGTGCAAAGGGTATGGTTCCCGCTGCTGACGGCACCTGGATCTACTTCGATTACGTTCCCGAAGAGCAGAATGTACGTGCCGGTTCTCCCGATGTGACCGGTAAGTTCTGCGTTATCGGTTCCAAGTTAAAGGAAGATGCTCTGAAAGCATTATTCCAGAGATAAGAATAAGAAGGTCATACATTATGAAACCCGTCTATATGATCAACGGCTTTTTGGATGCCGGAAAATCAGAATTTATCAAATACACCCTGGGCCAGCCCTATTTCCAGATCAAGGGAAAGACCATCCTGATCCTCTGCGAAGAGGGCGAGATCGAG
>JAFUUM010000113.1 GCA_017477805.1 Lachnospiraceae bacterium | reverse complement strand
TTCACGGCTTTGGGCATGATCGTGGGATTATCTTCCCGTACCAATTCTGCCTTATTCTCCATCATTTTTACAATGGAGTAACTAAGATTTGCAGGATCAGCCATCATTTTCCCGGTGGGAACATCGATCTCCTTCAGGGTCTTTACAAAATCACCGTAGGGTTTTGCTTCGATGTTGTTCTCTCTGAAATGCTGTTCGGCCCGTTTGGTCACTTCTTCCGTCTGGACAAAGAAGATCATCTTCTCCAGACCGATGAGACCATAGCTCAGAGCTACGGGATTGCACTCCACATCGCCACCGCGGATGTTCAGGAGCCACATCAGGTCATCCAGTTTGGAAAGAGCCAGCCAGGAAGCACCTTTCTCCTGCATCTTTTCCCGAACCAGTTTCAGTTTCTCCTGGGCGGTGCGTCCGCACTTCTTCTCATCCAGGACCCAAAGAGGGTGATTAGGAAGAGCGGGTCTCTCGTTCCAGATCCGTCCAGCAAGGTCTGCTTCGTGGGCAATACGGATATTTTTATCCTTCAGTGCCTTTTCAAGAGACTCACCGTATTCGGCGGATACGCACATACCGTCAAAGCCAAGGCACTGCCCCTGCTTCATGTTGTCCTTTAAATATTCGGCGATGGTGGGGACACCCTCTTCCCGCATCTTAAAGAGCTTGATCCCGGTACCCTTTAACTCTTTTTCCGCCTGCACGAAATATCTGCCGTCGGTCCAGAGACCGGCTTCCCCGGTAAGGGAAACGAGCAGATTTCCGTTAGATCCGGTAAAGTTACTGAAGTATTCTCTTGCCTTAAAGAAATCGCTGACATATTCGGAGGCATGATAGTCGGAGGTGGTGATCAGATAATAATCGATCTGCTCTGCCTTCATCTGCTCCCGAAGGGCTTTTAATCTGTCGGGGATCTTCTTGGCATTTTCATCCGTGGGAGTTTTTGCACCCATGCTTTTGATCCCTTCTACGATCTTATCGATTGCGCTCATAAAATAACCTCTTTTCCGCGTGATATCAAAAGCCACGCTACTTTCAGT
Organism: Lachnospiraceae bacterium; assembly: GCA_017477805.1. GTDB lineage: Bacteria > Bacillota > Clostridia > Lachnospirales > Lachnospiraceae > SIG336. Next base: position 1,970 of record JAFUUM010000113.1, on the reverse strand, counting down.
TTACCCTATTGACCGGTGAGGTTCAACGGATTTTGCCCGTCTTTCCCCCGAAAAAATCCCCGTTTTCACATTGTCAACACAACTCATCTATAGTAAAATGAATTGGTAGTACAAATCAACATTTCTTAATAAATCAGCGCACACTTCGGCACCGTTTTTTTAGTTTTTAAGTGAGGAAAACAAAAATGGAACACATGAATGACTTCGACTATTCGATGGTCACCCCCGAGCTTGAGGAACTCGCGGATCTGAGCTATCGAAACGACCTGATCGATCCCGATCTGTTCACGCAGTATGATGTTAAGCGCGGGCTCCGAGACCTGAACGGAAAGGGCGTATTAGCCGGACTCACCAACATCTCTGATGTCTGTGCAACAAAGGAAGTAAACGGGGAGCGAATCCCTGCCCACGGTAACCTGTATTACCGCGGATACAATGTAAAAGAACTGGTAAAGGGCTTTACGGGAGAGGGCCGCTTTGGCTTTGAAGAATGCACCTATCTCCTGCTCTTTGGCAAGCTGCCGGACAAGAAAGAACTTGCCCGTTTTAACGAACTCCTTGGACGCTACCGGTCCCTTCCTCCTACGTTTGTACGGGACGTCATCATGAAAAAGCCAAGCAAGGACATGATGAACACCCTGGCCAGATCCGTTCTGACCATGTACTCCTACGACGATAAGGCGGATGATGTAAGCCTGCCCAATGTCCTCAGGCAGTGTATCCAGCTCATCAGTGCCTTCCCGCTGATGGCGATCTACGGCTATCAGGCTTACAGCCATTATCATGAAAACGATTCCCTGTACATCCATCAGCCAAACCCTGACCTCAGCACAGCGGAAAACATCCTGCATCTCCTGCGCCCCGACAGCAAATATACGCCTCTGGAAGCCCAGATCCTGGATGTTGCCCTTGTGGTGCACATGGAACACGGCGGAGGTAACAACTCCACCTTTACCACCCACGTTGTGACCTCTTCCATGACTGATACTTACGCGGTCATCGCAGCGGCTCTCGGGTCTTTAAAAGGGCCCAGACACGGCGGTGCCAATATCAAAGTGGTCCAAATGTTTGAAGACATGAAGGAAAAGGTGTCCGACTGGACAAATGAAGGTCAGGTAGCGGATTACCTGAACGCTCTGCTTGATAAGAAAGCCTTTGATAACGCCGGGCTGATCTACGGTGTGGGACATGCCATCTATTCCCTCTCCGATCCCCGTGCGGTGATCTTTAAATCCTTTGTGGAAAAACTCTCGGAAGAAAAGGGAATGCACGAAGAATTTGCCCTGTACGATCTGGTGGAAAGACTGGCTCCGGAAGTCATCTCCTCCCACCGGAAAATGTATAAGGGTGTCAGCGTCAATGTGGACTTCTACTCCGGTTTTGTTTACCGGATGCTGAATCTCCCCATGGAGCTGTACACCCCTATCTTTGCCATTGCCCGTATTGCGGGATGGAGCGCTCACCGGATGGAAGAACTTGCCAATAACAGCAAGATCATCCGTCCTGCCTACCGTCCCATTTTAGAACAGGATCTGCCTTATATTCCGCTGACATCGCGTTAGGATCCTCGCTTGCCCACAGTTTTACGTTGGCATAGACCGTTTCCGCAATATCGCCTCCTGCGCCTTCTCCGCGGCTGATGCTCCAGGAAGCAAGCACCTTTCCGGGATCCTCGGTAAGAAGGGGCATATAAGGAGATCTGTAAACATCTGTATCACCGGCCCGGAGGCTGTAATATCCGGGCCCTTTTTCTGTTGCAAAACAGTGGAAGAAACTGAGGACGGATCCTGCTCCTGCAGGCACACGCTCCTTCAGGCTCACTGCCCCGTTTTTCAGAGTATACAGTGCAAATTCACCCTGATCCTGGGCCGAGAGGTTCACGGTCAGTCCGCTGTCCGTTACCAGGGCGCCACGATTAAAGCCTTCCGCTTCCAGCGCATCCCTGACAAGTTCCATTTCATAGGCATCAT
>JAFUUM010000112.1 GCA_017477805.1 Lachnospiraceae bacterium | reverse complement strand
GCTCCGTGACCGACGATGATGATGCGGCCGTACTTTTCTTCAAAAGGTTCCACTTCCGTCTTTAAAAAGTCCGCAGCCCTGGCGCAGACCTCTTCAAAGGTTTCACCGCCGGGAGCGGGTTTGAAATTCTGAGGTTCGGAGAAGAGGAAATGGAAAGGGTTATTTTCATCGTGAAGGACTTCTTCCGTATTTTCACCTTCCATGGTGCCAAAGCACATTTCCACCAGGCGGTCATCCGTAGTCAGGGGGATGTTTCTTTCACCCCGGATCAGGTTTGCGGTCTCCACGGCTCTGCATAAGGGAGAGGCAAAGATATGGTCTACGGGAATGTCCTTTAAGGCTTCCCCGGTGATGCGGGCAAGTTCTCTGCCGTACTCCGTCAGTTCAATGTCGGTACGGCCCTGAAATCTATGTATTTTATTCCACACGGTCTCACCGTGGCGGATGATAAGAATTTCCATAACGGATCCTTTCTGTATCTCCAGTGTTACCGGGAAATGGTAAACGAAAATAAGAAAAAGTACAAGGGGCGGTTTTTATGGCCTGGATCTTAAAGAACAAAAAGGGGGATGTCGAAACCCTCACAAGTAAATACGATATCAGCGAAACGATGGCGAAGATCCTCATCAATCGGGATATCACTCCCGAAAATGCGGAGATGTACCTGCGGGGAACACTTCAGGATCTGTACGACGGGATGCTGATGACGGATATGGAGAAAGCCGTATCGGTCTTAAAAGACAGCATTGAAGAAGGAGAGAAGATCCGTATCATCGGTGACTACGATGTGGACGGAGTCTGTTCTTCTTACGTGCTCTATAAGGGACTTACAAGTCTTGGCGCAGCCTGCGATGCAAGGATCCCCCACAGGATCGTGGATGGTTATGGCTTAAATGAGCGCCTTATTCGGGAAGCAGCGGAAGATCATGTGGACCTGATCCTGACCTGTGATAACGGGATTTCTGCTTATGCCGAGATCGAACTGGCAAATTCCCTTGGCATAAAAGTTGTGGTGACGGATCACCACGAGATCCCGAAGAATGAGGATGGCAGCGAGATCCTGCCCCCTGCCCTTGCGGTGGTGGATCCGCATAGAAAGGGAGATGAGTATCCTTTTCCTGAAATCTGCGGTGCTGTGGTGGCCTGGAAACTGATGACGGCCATGGGGATCTCAAAAGAGGTCTTTGAGGACACCCTGGAAGCAGCAGCCTTTGCAACTGTCTGCGATGTGATGCCCCTTCGGGATGAGAACCGGATCATTGTTCGGGAAGGCGTTGCGCATATGCAGCATACGGAAAACGTCGGACTTCGGGCGCTGACGGATGCCAGCGGCATCCAACGGGAGAATCTGTCGGTCTATCATCTGGGATTTGTCCTGGGGCCGACCCTCAATGCCACAGGACGTCTGGAAACCGCTATGACAGGCTTAAAACTCCTTTGTTCAACGGACCGGGATGAAGCCGCAAAACTGGCACTGGAACTTCGGGATCTGAACGAAGAACGAAAGAACATGACGGAGATGGGGGTCAAAAGAGCCTGTGAACTCATCGAAAGTACGGATACCATGGATAAAGTCCTGGTGGTCTATCTTCCGGATTGTCATGAGAGTGTGGCAGGGATCATCGCCGGACGGATCAAAGAACGGTATCATCGTCCTTCCTTTGTGTTAACGGATGGAGAGACGGGATTAAAGGGATCCGGCAGATCCATCGAAGCCTATGACATGTATTCCGCCATGACTGCCTGCAAGGAGCTCTTTTCCAAATTCGGAGGCCATAAGATGGCGGCAGGTTTATCCCTTCCCAAGGAAAATCTGGAATCCTTCAGGACATTTCTGAATGATCATGCGGAACTGACGGAAGCGGACTTTGAGGAAAAGATCTCCATCGATGCGGCTTTTCCTCTTGAGGCCGTATCCGAGGATCTGATCGAGGAATGTAAACTCCTTGAGCCTTTCGGGGTGGCAAATCCCAAACCTGTTTTTGCTCAGTCGAGGATCTATGTCAATGAGATCAAGATCATGGGAAAGAACAGGAATGTGGCGAAATTCCGGGCACAGGTCTCCAAAGAGAAGTTTATGGAGGTCATTTATTTTGGAAATATCGAGGCTCTGGAAGAAGACATCAAGAGTGCGTACGAAAACGGGGAGAAGGTGTTCGGATACGGCGGTATAAACGGTGTCGGACTTCCCCTTCAGATCTGTTATTATCCGGAGATCAATGAATTTCGGGGCGTGCGTACCATTCAGCCGGTGATCACAGCGTACAAGATCCCGGAAAACAAATAGATGATGAAAGGCGAAACAATATGTTTGCATTAAAAGAGCTGCTTCGTGATTTTGATCATGAATGCGTAAAAGGAACTGTGGAAAAACAGATCTCGGAGGTGGTCACAGACAATCGGAAGATCACCAAAGACTGTCTCTTTATATGTGTAATCGGCACCAATTTTGACGGACACTCCGCCGCGGCGGAAGCGGCCGAAAAGGGTGCTGCAGCCATCCTTGTTTCCAAGGATGTTGAGGTGCCGGATAACAGCGATGTAACCGTGATCAAAGTTGCGGATACCCGGTATGCCATGGCCTTTGTGGCAGCTGCCATCAACGGCCATCCCGGCGATAAACTGAAAGTCATCGGTATCACCGGTACCAAGGGAAAGACAACAACAACTTATCTCGTAAAGTCCATCCTGGAGCATGCGGGATATAAAGTTGGTCTTGTTGGCACCATTGAAGCCATCATCGGGGACAAGCACATCCCCGCCCACAATACAACCCCCGATACTTTCGTTTTGCAGGATTATTTCCGCCGGATGGTGGAAGAGGGCTGTCAGGTCTGTGTTATGGAAGTTTCTTCCCAGGGTCTTATGCTCCACCGTACCCAGGGATTTACCTTTGAACTGGGCATCTTTACCAACATCGAACCCGATCACATCGGACCCGGGGAGCATAAGGATTTTGAAGATTACATGGCCTGCAAAGG
>JAFUUM010000111.1 GCA_017477805.1 Lachnospiraceae bacterium | reverse complement strand
GTGGATCTGCGCGCGGAAATGCTGGTGCACACGATGACCGGGAAAAAACCGGCAAAGGGACGGGAAGCCGTGGCGGATTATCTGGAGGGCATAAAGGCTTTTCCGGAGAGTTTTTCAAGGCTTCGAAGAAGCAGAAAACAATGCAGAGAAATCCTTGAACTGAAGGATCCCCTTTGCAGGGACAATCATGTACAGTGGCTGGAAAAAGCTCTTCTTGATCAACTGGCACAGACCTGGAAACAGATCGCGAAGCAGATCCTGGGAACAGACGGAATGGAAAACGGCACAGCGGAAACCGGGAAGGACCGGGAAGCAGATACCTACAAAAAACTGGAAGGATTAAGCAGACAGATCGGACAGGAAAAGAGTACTTCTGCATCCTCGAAGAACGGAACGGAATCGCGTTCATTGATACAGACTGTGGATCCCGCGGAAAAAACGGAAACGGACTACCGGGAGATCCTGAGAACCTTTCTGGAAACCGCAGAGAGCGTGAAAGAAAATCCGGACACCATAGACCGGATCATGTACGCCTATGGCATGGAGTTTTATGAGAATATTGCACTTTTAGAGCCCGGGGAGGATGAAACTTATCGCAAACTGGATTATCTGGCAATTGCGATTGACACCAGTGGATCCTGCGATGGAAAGGTGGCACGAAGGTTTTTACGGGAGACATCCAATCTGATCCGGGATATCGGTATCTCCGGTGCGGAAGGTCGTGTGGCAATCTATCAATGTGATGATAAGATCCAGGATGTAAAGATCTATGAGGATCTTCAGCAACTGCCGGATATGACGAAAAACTGCGAACTGAAGGGATTTGGAGGAACCTCGTTTGTGCCGGTGTTTGAGGATCTTGAGAGCCGAAAAAGGCAGGGGCAGATGATCTCGGGACTAATCTATCTGACGGACGGAATAGGAGAGTATCCGGAAGAGAAACCGGACTACCCGGTGTTGTTTTTGATGGAAAAAATCCCGAATGAACGGCTGCCGGAATGGGTCAAAACAGTGGAATTTAGGAGTGTATGATAAGGAGGAAATACGAATGGGTGCATATACCATTCAAAAGGCAAATTGGGAATTGGAAAATGCCGTAAAGGCATATCTTTACAAAGATGAAAATGGGAACTACGTGATGCGGGAACGGGACAGGCTCCCGTTGTATCTGCAGGGAGCACCCGGTGTCGGAAAGACGCAGATCGTTTTGGAAGTGGCCGGGAATCTGGGAATTGGATTTGTCAGTTTCAGTTTGGCTCACCATACACGCAATACTGTTCTTGGTCTTCCCGTGATCGATGGGATCAATGGAACAGATCAGGAAAAATGCACTCGCTATACCATGTCTGAGCTTCTCGCCGCGGTGTATGAGGAAGTGAAGAAGGGGCACAAAGAGGGAATTATACTTCTGGATGAATTTCCTTCCTGCGCGGAGAGCATCATGCCAATCATGCTGCAATTTCTGCAGACCAAAAACATCGGCAGGTATGCGCTTCCCACCGGATGGGTGATCGTGGTGTGCGGTAATCCGCCAAAGTATAACAAGTCAGCCAGACGGTTTGATGCAGCGATCCTGGACCGCCTTCGCCTTATCGATATCGGAGTAAGTTCAAGGGATTTTCTGAAATATGCCAAAGAAAGAGGGGTTCATCCCCACGTGATCAGATACCTTGAACTCTATCCTGATAACTGCTTTCGGTATGGACAGTCGGAGGAGAGAAGTGAGCTGATCACGGCAAGAGGATGGGAAAACCTGTCGGAGACCATGAAAGTGTATGAAAACTTGGAATTGAAGTCACTTACGAAATCATAGCGGAGTTTATCAAATGCGAGGAAGTTGCCAGAGATTTTGCCGGATTTTTGTCACAGTTTGGAAGTCAAAATGAACTGGAACAGGAGGAATATGAAACGATCCTGGCAGGAAATGCTCCGGAAGAATATGTTGAATGGTTCAAGGAACTTGGTGTGAGAAACGCCTACAAGAGGCTAGAGTATATGGTACAGTTTCTGTTTGCAGGAAGCGGAACGGTTTATGACGACACGAAGGAACAGGAAGCGTTTGCAAAGAGGTTTGATCATGTTCTGGAGTTTTCGGAGAGAGTGGATCAAAGTCATCTTCTGAGTCAAAAACTCATGAAGAAATATGAGGAGAACGAGGAGATTTTGAGGGCAATGGCGTATTTCCCGCAGCCGGTGTTTACCGAAAAATGCAGAATGAAATATGAGGATTTTATTCCCAAACCGGTAGGAAAAACCAGTTTGGCCAAAATGGCATTGGGTGGAGGACATTGATGATGGAAAAAACAAATCAGAAGATAAAAAAGCAGATCCATGTACCGAAGAAAATGGAGAGGGAATTCGCCCAGGGGAAGGTATCAGATGAGGTGAAATTTTTTATGGATCAGCTAGAGCAGTACACGAACGGACCAGAAAGAAGCCTTCAAAACATTGCAGGCTTATCCAAAGTGTTACTTGTGATGAAAACCATTTTGAGCGATAACCGCTTCTATGAGGAAGTAAGCAAGCTTGAGGTGCGGGTAGACATAACGCTGCATAAACTGTTGAAAAACAGAGAAATCGATGACCGCTTCCTGCCGGATGATTCCGATTGGGAAAAATATGGGCGCAAGAGTACTAAGTCTACTGATTTTCATAGTGTCCTTTCCTTTTGTAATTACTATGGTTGCAGCCGGATCCGTATTGATGCCGGGAGTAAGTGGATGGAAGATATGGTGAGATTTGCTCAATCAGTAGATGTTGGAAAAGCGTTTGCGAATAAAATTCTCCAGAGAGTGGATGAAGTTGTCTGGAAAGATCCGAAGGGAAAGCTTCCGACGGATTTTATCGAAAACTGCCTGCTGGCGGATCAGATGGAGGGTTCAGAGGACATCACCTATGTTTCATTGGCAAAGGGGTTGATCCCCCGGGGACAGGTCCGTGAGGTTTTAAGAATGGCAGTGGAAGAGGAAAAGTATCAGAAAATCCCGTATCTGTTGGCGTATTTGGATCCGGAAGGGAATTATAAAAAAGAGATTATAATGTGAGGTGAGGCTAAATGATGCTATGGGGATTTTGCGGTGAACTATGTGGACACATACTTACGCCCGGTTTTGAAAAAAGACTGCGAAGAATCAATGAGTATCATGATGTCTGGGAAAATCTCCGGATCGTTTTGGATGATGCTTTCTTATCGAAAGATGGAACCGGAAAAAACAGGAGAGAGGTAGCATGCAGGATCAGCGGTATTGCCTTGACAGATGGAAGAAACAAGGAACAAATCCGGAGCTGTCTCATCGACTACCTTGCATTTGTTACCGATCATCCCGAATGGAAAATATATGATTTGAAGCAGATAGGTCGCAACAATTTATTTAACAGGCGGACTCATTGGGGGAGTAAGATGGGTTTGATCTTGGAACGATTGGGTGTGGAAGTAATAGAAAGTCGGAATAAGTGATATTCATAAAAACCAGAGCTGAATTATAAGGAGTGGACATGGCAACGTACGTGATAGCAGATATTCATGGGGAATATGATATGTTTCTGAAGCATCCGATCAAAACCATGCAGAAGATTGAGGAAGTGAGCGTTGACGGGAAGGATTATCTGCTGGTGCATGCCGGATGGACACCTGGCAGCACTTTGTTTGGAAACGGAGAAAGAATACTATGAGTCGAAATAAGCATTACAAGGAAAATGCACCCAAACCGGTTAAACTGTCTTCCCACATAACAACGGAAGAAGAAAAGGAATACTATGAAAAACTGTACGCAGGGGAAAAAGAGAAGTACGAACGGGACAAAAAGTGCGGAGGCATTTCTGAAGATGGCCACTATGTAAGATTACATGACAGGTATGACGTACGATGAGAAGAACAGGAGACTTAAAATGGACAAATGTGATCAATCAAGAGGTACCGGCCAAATATATCATCGAAAGCGATTTTCCTGAGAGATTAAAGAGGCGATACATGGAATTGGTGAATGAGACATCAAATTATGTAATGTATAGAAATAGATGGATTCCGAGATGGTGGCAAGATTATCTTCCGGATGAGAGAAATCCATATAAAAAAGAAGACACCTTAACCCTTATGAAGGGATGTTTATGTGATTATTGGCATATTCACTCTTCAAATAAGCATTATAATCCAAAAGGTTCTGAGGCTTGTAATGCTGTTCAGAGGATGGTTTATGAGCGGTTTGGCGGTGCATTTCTATCTTCACCTTTTAGAATGGGATATGGCGGACATCAGGGTCAGATTATATATCAAGAGCCGGAACACCTGCTTTATGAAAATGCGTATCTGGATGATGGAAAAATTCATATTAAGAACGCGAGACAATACTATGAGGATGTAATTTCGTTTGTGTCAACGGTCTTGAAAACGATCTCATCGAATCACATGCAATCTGGAAATGATTATGGTGCAAGCGCCTTCTTTCCGTCAATGACAGATTCCCAGATTGAAAGGGCGCATCTGGAGAGGCAGATACGCGCCGAGAAAACTGAGATCTTTAAAGAAGAATGCACGCAGCTTATCAATAGCCTGGATTTTTCGATAGATGAAATAGAGTATTCAGCTGTTAGTTTTAGTGCAGTATATGATTTTGAAGTTGGTTGGTTCAATGCTGAATTTTCTTTTCACGACCTAAGGACAAATATCGGGAAGGAAGTCGGTACGATCAAGGTTCTTGTGGAAATTCCGTATCTGTTCAAGGGTAAATATGAGAAGAAGGATCTTTCTAAGGCGATAAAAACGTTGGAGCTGTCATATTGTTTATACTTATGCAGCAAGAGTGAGGAAACCTCTCGTGTAGTACTTCCTGTTCCTTCTGAAAAAGTTTCCGCAGAAGTAAAGAAGAAAATTCAGGAGGCTTGCGAGCAGGCGATGGAAGAATATAACGCCGGTCATATGAATGCCATTGAGAATACTAACTGTACACCGACATATAGAAGATATCCGCCTAACTTTTTTCTTGATAATGAAATCGGAAAAATCGCTTTGAAATATATTTTCAATGTTGGTGCCGACAGTTGGAGGATTCATTGACTGACATTGACGATTATACGGGGAGATAAATATGAAGGAATGACATACTATAGCAGTGGAAGAGGATATCAAAACTATACTTAAACAGAGTGCAAGGAAGAGGGGATTAAGACGGATATCATCATCCAGAAGTTGGAGAAGTACTATCACTTATCAACTGAAGAGGCTAAAGGTTATGTGGCGCGCATGAGTGAATAGGATAACGAGGCTCAAGCAAGAATTAAAAGGCGGTCATGCTTTGCATGGACCGCCTTTTTCATTGCATACCCCTCCAAATTGACAGCCTGATATCGATGATATAAAATATAATAAACTATAACAAAGTATTACGTTATATCACAGAAGGAGGACCGTCATGACAGTAGAAGAATTAAGATCGCTCAAAGAGAAGAAGGGATATTCCTTTGTTCAGGTGGCGGATTGCTGCGGAATATCCATCGGAACCGTGGTGGCGGTATTATCCGGAAAATCCAAGAACCCCAGGCAGGCGACATTGGATGCGCTGGAAAAGATGCTGACGGATCCGAAGTATGAATATCTGGGAAGAACCTACACGTACGAGGAAAAGGCCAGAGCCGGCCATTACACGAATGTGTACGGGGAACCGATCCTTCTGGAACCTGCTGCGGAATACCGCGCAAAAAGGGCAGGCAAAACAATCGAGGATTATTATGCACTACCGGAGGGCGAAAGAAAAGAACTGATCGACGGGAAATTCTATGATATGGCCTCGCCCACGATCCTGCATCAGGAATTGATCGCAGCGGTTCTTGGTACGATCGGAGAATATATCCGAAAGAAGAAGGGAAAATGCCAAGTTTTCTTTGGCCCCGTAGATGTCCAGCTGGATGAAGATGATGATACCATGCTGGTGCCGGATCTTCTCATCGTGTGTGATCCGGATAAGATCCGGAAAAAGGTGATCTTCGGGGCACCGGATTTTGTGCTGGAAGTGCTTTCACCTTCCACAAGATCAAAGGATCTGTTCATCAAAGCGGGAAAATATGATGAGGCGGGTGTACGGGAATACTGGATGATCGATCCCGTGAAAAAAGTCCTGATTTCCTACAATTTTGCGCAGGGAGAGTATTTCTCACAGGTTGAAGCACTGAAAGGAAAAAAGGGGCTGGCCATCTACGGCGGTGATTGCAAGATTGACTTGTCGGAACTGGCGGAACTGATCGAGAACGCTGAGGCCAAAGAATAATACGGGTACAATAAGTAATCTTGACATGAACTCCCATCGGAAGTAAGATTTTACCGAAGCAAAGGCGCTTCGAGTTTTCGGGCTCGAAGTGCCTCGTTTTTTGCCAAGCAAATGAATTTGGAGGATGGGAATGCAGAACTACGAGGATGACAAGCTTCACGAAGAGTGCGGTGTATTCGGAGTATATGCTCCGGAAGGTGTAAACGTTTCTTCCGACATTTATTACGGCCTGACAGCCCTTCAGCACAGGGGACAGGAAGCCGCCGGCATCTCCACCTGTGATACCGCAGGTCCCCTGGGAAACATCATTACCAAAAAAGGCCCGGGACTTGTCAGTGAAGTGTTTTCGCCTGCCGATATCGATTCCTTAAAGGGCAATGTGGGCATCGGCCATGTACGGTACTCCACCACCGGTGGGAGCCGTCCGGAAAATGCTCAGCCCATCTCCATGAATTATATTAAGGGAAGTCTTTCCCTGGTGCATAACGGGAACCTTGTGAATGCGGAAGAGATCAAGAAGGAGCAGATGTACCGTGGTCAGGCGCATTACACCACGTCGGATACAGAGGTTCTTGCTTACGAGATCATCAGCCACCGGGTTCGGACAGAGTCCATTGAGGAAGCGGTTTTACAGGTTGCGAAGGTGATCCGGGGAGGCTATGCCTGCCTGATCATGAGTCCGAGAAAACTTGTCGCCATCCGGGATCCCCAGGGATTAAAGCCTCTGGCACTTGGAAAAAAGGGTGAGGCTTACATCTTTTCTTCGGAAAGTGCAGCCATTCGCGCTGTTGGCGGAGAATTCATCCGGGATGTAAAACCCGGAGAAATGATCACGGTCACCAAAGACGGGATCAAATGCGATGAAAGCCTGTGCGGAGAACCTTCGGCTCATTGCATCTTTGAGTACATTTATTTTGCAAGAAATGATTCGGTGATTGACGGGATCGAAGTGCACGAAGCCAGGATGCAGGCGGGGCGTGCTCTGGCAAGAGCAGGACTGCCGGAAGCGGATCTGGTGGCTGGCGTGCCGGATTCCGGACTGTCCGCAGCGGAAGGCTATGCGGCAGAGGCTCATATTCCGTTTGCCCACATTTTCCACAAGAACAGTTATATCGGTAGAAGCTTCATCAAGCCTACGGATGAAGAACGAAAGACCGCGGTGCATATGAAACTCAGCGTCTTAAAGAGTGCGGTGGCCGGAAAGCGGATTGTTCTCATCGATGACTCCATCGTCCGCGGCACCACCATGAGCCAGATCATTGAAATGCTGCGGGAAGCCGGAGCGGCTGCGGTACATGTACGCATCAGTTCGCCGCATTTCCTGTATCCCTGTTATTACGGGACGGATGTTCCCAGCGCCAAACAGCTGATCGCGGCAAGACTCTCCGATGAAGAGATCTGTAAGAATATCGGAGCTGATTCCCTGGCGTTTCTGGATCTGAAGGATTTCCGGAGCATGGTGGGAGATCTTCCGTTATGTAGCGCCTGCTTTGACGGGAAATATCCCGTGGCGCCCACGGACGTTCAAAACAAATCCGGTTGTGACTAATCGGATCATAATTGCTAACAAAAAACCGACCTTCATGGTCGGTTTTTTGAATCTATGAAAGATCAGGGGAAATCCGGTGTTTCTTCCGAAATGTTCGCGATCACATATTCTCCGTTTTCCCGCAACAGGTCAAACCCGATGCTTAAGCCGCCCCGGTGAAAAGGAGCAAGCAGGCAGTGGATCTTAGGATCGATAACGTCAACCGGGGTTGCCCAGTAAATATAGCGGTCTTCCGTAAAGGCTTCGGTTGTCCACCAGTTCTTTAAATACTCCTCGTCAATGGAGGCGACGGAGGAGTAGGCACAGGAGGGAATGGAATAGGAAACGGTATTTCCTTCCGGGGCATCATATTCAATGGTAAGCCCCTTTGCTCCGTTTTCTCCTTTTACCAGAGGAAGATCCACTTCCTTGTAGAGCCCGGTATCAGGATCTTTGTCGAATAACCACAGATCTCCGAAACTCCAGGGATCGGTGCTGGTGTCATAAGACAGGGTAAACAGGATCTCGGAATTTCCGTCGTTATCTAAGTCAGCGTACTGTACATGGGGAAATCCGGTTTCCCATTCGGCAGGAACTTCCAGATTATCCCCGTTGCCGAATTCAATGGTGTAAAGAGCGGTCTCGTCCTCGGCATTCCATTCTCTGTAC
>JAFUUM010000110.1 GCA_017477805.1 Lachnospiraceae bacterium | reverse complement strand
TAGAGGCAGCAAGAGCAGGTGAGGCAGGTAAGGGATTTTCAGTGGTCGCTGATGATCTCAGGGCCCTTTCCGAGCACACCAAGGAATCTGCTGATCATATCGCATCCACCATCGACTCTTTGATCGAAAAGGTGGATACCGCATCAACGAACATGCAAAAGAGCGTGGATGCCTCCAAGGAGCAGGGTGAGATCATCACCGCTACCGGTGAGAAGTTCGAGGAGATCTTTGCAAAGGTTTCCGATCTGACGGATCGTGCATCCCGGATCTCCGACAATGTAGACTCCTGCGTGAATGCAAATACTCAGGTTATGGATGCTATCAGTAATCTGTCTGCAACATCGGAAGAGGTAGCGGCAAGTGCCCAGTCCAGTATCGAGATCAGCAGAGACTGCCGCGACGATATGGAGCGTACCAAGACCATCTTGAACGAGATCCTGCGGATCAGCCGGAACGGCTAAATAATTAAACAATTATCATCAGGAGGACAGAGAATGCGTCAGGAACAATTGCGGTTTGCCAAAAAGAACGGAATGAAGATCGCCGCGACGGCTTTTATCCCGGAAGGGGAGGGAAAGCATCCGGTCATCATTTTTACCCACGGTTTCGGAGGAAACTGCAAGGAACTGATGGAACACGGTCCTGCTGTGGCGGATGCCGGTATGGTCGGTATCTTCTTTGATTTCTGCGGCGGCGGCATCGGCATCGACAGCGATGGCATCATGGCGGAGATGACGGTCCAGACCGAGATCGAAGATCTGGAAGTCGTTATGGATGAAGTGGTAAAGCTTCCTTACGTGGATCCCGACCGGGTATTCTTCCTGGGAGAGAGCATGGGAGGCATGGTGGCTGCCCTGGTTGCGGCAAAGAGACCGACGCTTTTAAAGGGCCTTGTCATGTGGTATCCCGCATTTGTGGTACCGGATGATGCAAGAAAGCGCTGCGAGAGCGGTGTCCATTCCGTTTTCGGAGTGGAACTCAATCCCAAGTTTGATGAAGGCGCCATGGCCATTGATGTGTACGGCACCATCGGAGGCTATAAAGGTCCCGTAAAGATCCTGCATGGAAACAGGGATACTATGGTTCCCCTATCTTATTCCGAGCGGGCCGTGGAAGTTTATGAACAGGCAGAACTGGAAGTCTTCCGGGGCACCGAGCACGTTTTCGAAGACAGAGACCGTGAGCGGGCGCTGGAGAGTTCCATTGCATTTATGAAGACAAAAATGTAATATTATCAAAAAGTTATAAGAAACAGGCGGGCCGGCCGGACCCGCCTGTTTTTGAGCAATAAGAAAACAGAGAAAAGAGAAGAGGAATGAGCGGTAAAAACTTAGAGAAACTTGTTGCATACGTTATGATCGTTCTTGGAGCACTGATCGCCAGCTTTTCCGTAGCCTGCATCCTGCTTCCCAACGATGCTATCGATTACGGAACTGCGGGCATTGCCATCATCGTCAGTAAGCTGACGGGTTTTAACCTGTCTCTTTGCGTGGCTGTGATCTTCGCGCCGTTCCTTGTGATGGGAACAAGGATCCTTGGAAGACAGTTCGGTTTTCGGGCCCTCATCGGAGTGCTCAGTTATTCCCTGGGACTGGCAGCTTTTGAGCGGATCCCCTTTGAACTGAACACGGAGCACTTTTTGGCAGTGGCTTTCGGCGGTGCCATCCTGGGAGGCGGCCTTGCCATGATCTTAAAGTTCGGCGGCTGTATCGACGGATCCGAGATCTTTGCAAATATCGTGATCT
>JAFUUM010000109.1 GCA_017477805.1 Lachnospiraceae bacterium | reverse complement strand
TCGTTGAAGATCTGGGAGATGGTACCACTGATGTTCATGGCCGCGATGACCTGCATGTTCCGCAGGGAATAAGCCTGGAGCAGAAATGCCTGGGCAAGGCTCCACAAAAACTCATTGGCAAATAAGGGCGTGGATTTTAAAAGGATCTGCCGTGCAAGGTCCCCTGGGATCACAAAAGTCCGGTAAAGTCCCTTGAAGAAGGGATACTTCGTGTTCGGGATATGGGCACCGATGAGCACGATGGAAAGCTCCACAAAACGGGATACCACCGTAGCGATGGCCGCACCAAGAACTCCCAGTACAGGCAATCCGAACATACCGAAGATCAAAAGGGCATTCAGGATAAAGTTCACTACCATTGCGGTCATACTGGCGATCATGGGCAGAGTGGTCTTCCCGGACTCTCTCATGGCAGATCCGTAGCACTGGGTCAGCCCAAAGGGCACAAGACCGATGAGCATGACATAGAGGTAGGATAAGCCGAACCGAATGGTGGCTTCCCGATCCACGGGCGTTGTCTCCTTGGAAATGTACAGGGAGATCAAAAATCCGCCGATGGATATCAGGATCAGGATCGCAACCGTGACGATCACCGCTGCCGTAATGAGTTTAAAACGGATGGAAGCCCGAACGCCTTCCATATCTCCTTTTCCGAAGTACTGCGTGCTGTAGATACCTGCTCCCGCAAGAGCACCAAACACGCACAGATAGAAAATGAACAATATCTGATTGACGATGGCCACGGCGGACATGGGGATGGTACCCACCTGTCCCACCATGACATTATCCAGAAGGCCTACGATATTAGTCAGTGTATTCTGGATGATCATGGGCACTACCACGGTAGTCACCCGGGCATAAAAAGACGGTTCACAGATCAGGCACTCCCTGCGGGTAAAGCGCACCGCAAGGGCCTCATCACGATCCCCGGTCTCTTTCCAAGCTGTTTCCATATTAAAACCTCAAATCAACAAAAACTGATTACTTGTCTTCTTTTCTCTTTGCAAGGAGCCAGGCGGTGATGTGCATGGCCTGCTGGAATTCTCCCTTTGCGATGAGATCCTCGATCTCCTCTTCCGTATGTTTTTCCACGGTAAGAAATTCCGTCTCGTCCAGAGACTGGCCGGATAAGGGCCGGCAGTTTTTGGCCGTAAACAGATAGGCATAATTATCTGCGATGGTGGCATTGGAGGGCAGGGTCATCAAAAACTCCCACTCATCGGATTCGTATCCGGTCTCCTCCATCAGTTCTCTTTTGGCAGCATCCAGGGCGTTTTCGGAATCTAAGTCCGCATCTGCGCTGTGGCTGTTCCCTGCGCCGCGGTGACGGCTGTACTCCGCTCCGTCTTCCCGCTCGATACCGCCTGCAACAAACTCCGTTGTCACTTCCCCGATGCCGTGGCGGAACTGTCTGACGCACAGGTAATTCCCATCTTCATCGGAGGCAACGATCACTACGTAATCCCGTCTGCTGAAGTTGTAAAAGGGCTCAAACTCCTTGCCGTCGGGAAAGCGGTAGCGGACCTTCCTGAAGTCGATCCACTCATCCTGAATGATATGTTCCACGCTGACAGCTTCCCAGGCAAGATCCTTCGCTGCCGGCTTATTTTCCGTTTCTTTGCTCATATCTGTATACTTCCGCGTTTCTCCGTAATCTGAT
>JAFUUM010000108.1 GCA_017477805.1 Lachnospiraceae bacterium | reverse complement strand
GGCGGCACCGGCTATAACGGTGAGACAAGGCTCTTCCAGGATTGTGCATCCAGACTCTATTTCCTGTCCGCAAAAGAATAAAGAGAATAAAAAAGGTCCCGGTTCTGCGATGATACGCGGAAACGGGACTTTTTATTATGCGATGGAACGCTAAGAATATGAGTTTTATGAGTAATTCTTTGCCGTCATCTCGCCGGCGATGTTCAGGGAATAATAATCCCGGATCTCGGAAGTACTTTCCGTAAGGCCCAGGATCCACATCAGTTTGGTGAGGGCTGCTTCGCTGGACATGTCGTGGGCTTCGAGAGCACCGATCTCCAGGGTTCTCTTGCCGGTTTCGTAAACATCCATCTTGGAGCCTTCGTAAACGCACTGGGTGCCCACCGCTACGGTCATGCCGCCCTGAATGAGCTTGTCCAGAGTGGAGATGAAGTCGTGTTTCAAAAAGGGCATGCCGCCGATGCCGTAGGCCTCGATGTAAAGACCCTTATAGCCCTGGGCTGCGATGTTTTCCAGGAAACTTCTGTGGATCCCCGGGAACATCTTGATCATGCATACTTTATTGGAATAGGTATTACTCAGTTTAAAGATACCTTTTCGCTCCGGGATGGCGGGCTTATTGATCTCCATGCCAAGGGAACTGATGGAGGCGATATTGGGATAATTAATACTTTCAAAGGCATCAAAGCTAAGGGAACGGACCTTGGATGCCCGGCAACCCAGCATTACCTTACGGTTAAAGGCTACGTAGACCCCGGGGATCTTGCTGGCGGCCATGTGGATGGCACAGCGGCAGTTCTCCATGGCATCCGCGATGGGATTGATGATGGAAAGCTGGGATCCGGTGATGACCACGGGGATATTGATGTTCTGGAGCATAAAGGACAGCATGGAGGAAGTGTAGGCCAAAGTGTCCGTGCCATGGATCACAACGATGCCGTCGTAGTCGTTCCGGCATTCACTGATGCGTTCTGCCAGGGCGCTCCAGTCCTCCGGGAAGATATTGGCGCTGTCCAGGGAACAGAAATCTTCGATCTCGATGTCCGTATCTCCCGAAACGATCTGCAGTTCCGTCTCCATATCGTGGATGGAAAGGCCCGGTTTTAAGCCTTTTCCCTTCATGACGGAGGAAAGCGTGCCACCGGTATTGATGATCAGGATCTTTTGACTCATGTGGATGGTTCTCCTTTGTCTGTCTGATTTCGCTTTATTATATCACAGTGCAACGGGTACGACGAAAGCATACGGTTCTATATAGCAATCGAAATCACGCATTTTGCGGGCTGCTTCCCCTTGCTAGGTGCCCTGCCCTGTGAGATAATAAAACGGCAAATGAGTGCACAGAAAATGGGGGGGAGCACATGAGTGAACACGGAAAAAAGAAGGTCGCGCCCATTGTGATCACATGTCTTCCCTTGCACTTGGACTGACATCCATCTATGTGTGTATGGAACGGCTTCAGGAGATTGACGGAGGAGAAGAAGATGATCTTAGTAAATACTGATTACATCAGCGGCAAAAACCTTGAAATGCTTGGCCTTGTTAAGGGAAGCACCATCCAGTCCACAAATTTCGGCCAGGACTTTACCCAGAGTTTAAAGACCATTGTCGGCGGCGAGCTGACGGCTTATAACGATATGATGAATGATGCCAGAGCGCTGGCTACCAAGAGAATGGTGGCGGAAGCGGAAGCTCTTGGTGCGGATGCCGTAGTCAACATCCGGTACGCATCCTCTGCCATCATGCAGGGTGCTGCGCAAGTCATCGCATACGGAACTGCCGTAAAGTTTGTTTAAGATACTTGAAACCAGAAAGGATCTCGGATCATGGGTGAACTGACAAGAGCAATTCATGTGGATCAGGTGGGCTATCTGCCGAAGGATAAGAAGATCGCGGTGCTGAATTTTGAAACGTCTGAGTTTCAGATCGTGGACGAAGCCGGAAAGGATGTCCTTGCCGGAAAGACCGTACACTTCGGAAAAGACGAGATCTCCGGAGAAGACACTTATCTGGCGGATTTCACCAGCTTAAGAGCCCCCGGTACTTACCGGATCCAGGCGGATGGGGTTTCCTCCGTTTCTTTCCGTGTAGATGAACAGGTTTACGAAGGCCTGATGAGGGACCTCTGCAAATGCTTTTATTTCTTGCGCTGCGGGGATGCTCTTTCCAAAGAATTCGCAGGAGAGTATTATCATAAACCCTGTCACATGGCAAAAGCAGCGGTTTTCGGAGAAGAAGACGCAGAGCCCGTAGATGTGACCGGCGGCTGGCATGATGCCGGGGATTACGGCAGATATTCCACCGCAGGCGCTGTGGCCTCTGCCCATCTCCTTTACGGGATCCGGTTTTTCCCGAAACTTTTGGATGTTAAATTCGATATCCCCAAGGTTCCCTGCGCAAGCGGGAATTACCCTGATATCCTTGCGGAGATCAAGGTGGAACTGGATTTCCTGTTGAAGATGCAGCGGGAAAACGGCTCCGTGTGGCATAAAGTAACAACCTGGCGCCATGCGGAATTTATAATGCCGGAGGAGGATGTTGATCCCCTTTATCTGTTCCCTGTATCTTCCATGGCGACGGCGGATATCGCTGCTGTCTTTGCACTGGCATATTCGGTTTACATAAATTTCGATGAGACCTATGCGGAAAAACTCCTGGCAGCCTCCAAACGGGCTTATCAGTGGCTTTCCGAGAACCCTCAGGAGCTTTTGTTCCACAATCCGGAAGGCTCCAACACAGGACAGTATGATGAGGCCGAAGATATTTCCAACCGTTTCTGGGCAGCATGCTCCCTGTATGAAGCAACGGGTGAGAAGTCCTATTATGAGGATGCCCTGGTCCAGAGAGACCGGCTGATCGAATATGACGCTTCCGCAACGAAAAAGGGCTATCAGGGCGATGTCTTTACCTGCCAGGGCTGGGCGGAAGTGGCAGGCCTCGGTTCCATGTCCGTTTTGTTAAACGGTGAGAAAAACGAGCTCTACACTCTGGTGGAGACCGGCTTTTTGGATGAGGCCGACAGACTGTGCAAAAACGCTACCAAAAACGGCTTCGGCCTTTGCATGGCAAAAGAAGACTTTATCTGGGGCAGTAACATGGAGCTCCTGAAATATCTGATGATCCTTACGGTGGCCAATGAGCTTTCCCCCTCGGAAGAGTATGCGGATGCCGTCCGTGCAGGCATTGATTACGTTCTCGGATGCAACAGCATGGACACCAGCTATGTTACCGGAAACGGGGAAAAGGCGTATAAGAACCCTCATCTGCGCCCTACGGCGGTGGACGACATCGAAGATCCCTGGCCCGGTCTTGTTTCCGGCGGTCCCAATGTGGGTCTCCAGGATGAAAAAGCTCAGGAACTGCCCAAGGACCTGCCGCCTATGAAGTGTTATCTCGATGCGTCAGAGTGCTACTCTTTAAATGAGATCACCATCTACTGGAATTCACCTATGGTGTTTACGATGGCAGGTCTGTTATGAGGCTCTGGATCACAAGACACGGGCAGACGGACTTAAATGCGGGGGAACTCATGCAGGGCCGCTCCGATATCCCCTTAAATGAAGTTGGCCGTGGGCAGGCAGCAGCGGCAAGGGAGAAGATCGGAAACGTCACCTTTGATGCAGTCTATGCAAGCCCTCTGATCCGGGCGGTGGAGACCGCTTCCGTCATCGGAAACGTGGATCCCTCGGAAGTGATCACGGATCCCCGGATCATCGAGACGGATTTCGGGAAGTATGAGCAGTGCCCTTACAAGTCCATGGGACCGTGGATGACCCTGTACTGGGCCTTACCGGAGATGATCCCGGCGCCTCCCACGGTGGAGTCCACGAAGCAGATGGTGGACAGAAGCCACGGATTTTTACGGGAATTGGAAGAAACATACACCGGAGACGAGAACATCCTCGTGGTGTGTCACGGCGGCATCATCCGTGCCATCCGGGGCTATCTGGAGGATGTGAAACGGGGCTACGTCTGGCGTCCCCGTCCCCTGAACTGTGAGATCCGCATTTATGAATGTAAAGACGGCACCCACAGTCTGGTGGAAGATATCAAATAGACCGGTGAAAAGATAAGCAGATCTGAATACAGGCGGCACTGCGGCTGTGTTTGTTTCGCGGTGGCGCCTGTTTATGTAATACATGTCCGGCAAGTCCTGGCTGCCGGATCAAAACGGAGGATACAAATGGATTCACAACAGCAATTTTACGGACCCGGTCCCGGTGACGGGATCCCCGGGTATCAGCCCCCGGCGCTCGACAGAGGAAATGCCATGGCTACCGCCGCACTTGTTTGCGGCGTATTGGCGATACTTTTGTTCTTTACCTTTACGGTATTTCCGGCAGCAGTACTGGGAGGCATCTCGGTTCTCTTTGCTTTTCTCTCAAGGGGAAAGAAGCCTGCTATGGTGGGAAAAGCCCGGATCGGACTTGCTCTGGGCACCATAGCCCTTTGTGCAAATCTCATCATGTCCGCGTTTGCCATGTATAAGTTCTTTACCGATGATGCCTTTTACGCTCAGGTGGACGATGCTTTCCGCGCTATGTACGGTGAGAGCATCAGCGAGTTCATCGAAGACATGGAGGATGGACGATATGACGGGCCCACAGGAGGCGGAAACTCTCCGATCCTGCCCGGAGGAGGTAGTATCTGATGAATACGTACATGACTTCGGCGGAATATAAGGTTCTGGCCAGAGAAAACCTCTTTGGAAGATATGCCACCCTCATTGGGGCAATCGCCTGTGTGGGGCTTGTGAGCAGCATTGTCGCAAGGTTTTTGACACCGTTCTTTAATGTCTTTGGGCTTCGGCTGGTGACCTCTTTTGGGGTACGGTTTGTTGGCACTTTCGTCCAATACATGTTTCATGCGGGCTTCTGCTATAT
>JAFUUM010000107.1 GCA_017477805.1 Lachnospiraceae bacterium | reverse complement strand
TCCGCCTGAACGGATACTGCCGGATTTTGTACTTCGGGTGCTGCCGTACCGGGCGCTTCCGAAGATGCCGGTGTGACCGTCTGCTGAACAGCGGCCTGATGAGGCGCTGCCGCGGGATAGCCTCCCGCTGCATTCATCTGCTGCTTTTGTCTCTGGTAGGTCCGGATCCTCTTTAAGTCTCTGCGTTCATGCATCAGCAAAAACGTCAGCACCAGGATCGCGATCACCAAAACTGCGATGACGATGATAAATATGATGTTCTTGTCAATTGTTAACAGCATCATCATTAATTCCAGCTAAATTTCTCTCCACAGAACGGAACAAAGGAGAACTCGGTCTTACCAACGGTAATTACGTCGTAAGCGTTCAGCTGTACGGTCTGGAATACGGATTTTCCGTTTACTCTGACGATGGAGCGTCCATCGCCGGGGGAGAAATAAAATACCTTTTCTACAGAGTCGAAACTCAGGACTGCATGATTTTCTCTGGAGATGGTCTCATCTCCCTTGATGCAGATATCCATCTTTTCGCTGCGGCCGATGAAGTTGTTGTCGGTGTGGATCCGGAAATCCTTACCCTTCTCTTCGCCTTCGGTGCAAACGATCCAGCCTACTACGGGATCGATGCCCATATCCTTGCGGATGATGGCTACGGTCTTGCCGTCTTCATCGTCGTCCTTCTTAGGTGCGGGCTGTGCGCCCAGAGGAAGGGTCTTGCCCTCGTCTTCGCTCACTGCGCCCAGAGGCATTGTCTTGTCAGCGTCCACGCCGCCGTTGCAGTAAGGGCAGCTGGCATTAACAGATGCGTCGTAGAAGTGCCCGTTGGGGCATTTTCTCATTTCCATGTACTTAACCTCCCAGTTTGTTTTTTCTTACATATAGCAAACGTCCCCCCAAAACACGTTTGGAAGGACGTCTGTCATAATCCGTTAACTGTTGTCCCGCCTATTATCTCAGGAAACCAAAGCCTCTGATGATGGGGATCTCTTTTGCTTTTCCACCGCATACGCCGAAGAAACCGATGATCTCAAGAACAAACAGGATCAGGAAACCGATACCGGCAACGATCCATCCCAGGATGGGGATGATCATCAGCAGCAGGCAGATACCTTCGGTAGCTGCGATCTTCAGGTACTGTCTTACGTGGAACTTCGCGTAAGGAGAGCTCTGTGCGGAAAGCATTACGACGATAACGCCGATCCAGCCGAACAGGTAAGGCAGAAGTGCAAACACCTTGTTGTCAGAAATATCCTGACGATCGAACTCGCCGGTGTGATCCCAAGGATCGTAAGCCATTACGGGCTGCTGATACATGGGCTGCTGACCGGGTACGGGCTGAGGTGCTCCCTGGGGTGCTGCCTGTGCGATAGGAGTTCCGCAAACGTTACAGAACGCTGCGCCATCGGGTAACTGATTTCCACATTTAGGACAAGTAATCATAAAACCATTCCTCCAATTCTAAAGAAATTATAAACTTCAAAAACTATTTTACTGACAAAGTCCCCAGAATACAAGAAAAATCTTTACTTTTTCGAAACTTTTCGCGCAAAAAAAGAACCCGGTCAAGCCAGGTTCTTTGTGATCGCATTTAATAGTTCATCATAGGTCTCAAATGCAGGCAGTTCGGGGTGATCTTTCTTGATCTGCTCCGTGGATTTAAAGAGGAATCCTGCCTTACTTGCCGTGATCATGGCAAGGTCGTTATAGCTGTCGCCTGCGGCGATAGTGTCGTAGCCGATGGACTGCAACGCCTTTACGGTAGTGAGCTTGGATTTCTCGATACGCATGCGGTAGCCCGTGATCTCGCCGGAAGGAGCAACTTCCAGAGAGTTACAGAAGATGGTGGGCCAGCCCAGTTTCTTCATCAGGGGAGATGCAAACTCCTTGAAGGTGTCGGATAAAATGATCACCTGGGTCTTCTCCCGCAGAGCGTTTAAGAACTCCAGTGCGCCGGGCATGGGATCGATGCCGGCAATGACGTCCTGGATCTCTTTCAGGCCCAGACCGTGTTCTTTCAAAATGGCGATGCGGTACTTCATGAGTTTGTCGTAATCAGGCTCGTCTCTTGTTGTCTTTCGAAGTTCGGGGATCCCGGTTGCTTCCGAAAAAGCGATCCAGATCTCCGGTACAAGTACGCCCTCTAAGTCCAAACATACGATATCCATTGTCTCCGCCCTCCTTTTACAGGAAATGAGCACGGATCTCGTCACCGGATAAGGGTGAGAGCTGTGCGGGTGCGATGTCAAATACGGTCTTAGCGCCGCTCTCTCCTGCCTTGTTCAGGCGGTAAGCAGCTCTTGCGTATGCGGTCAATACGGAACCTGTGAATTCCGGATTGGAATCCAGTTTCAGGCTGTATTCGATGACATGCTTTTTCTCGCCGGAAGCGGTCTTGGTGGAACCGGTGTAGATCACGCTGCCGCCGTGAGGAAGGCCTGCATGGTCTCTCTGAAGTTCTTCCATGGAGATAAAGTGAACCGTTGTATCGTAATCGGAGAAGTAGTTGGGCATGGTCTTGATCTCGTTTTCGATCCGGGCCTTATCTGCGCCTTCTTCAACAACTACGAAGCATTCTCTGGTGTGTTTTTCTCTGGTGGTCAGTTCGGGGTTCTCACCGTTTCTTACGCGTTCCACTGCTGCGGGAACGGGAATGGTGTACTGACGGGCATCCAGAACGCCCTCAATGCGTCTGATGGCATCGGAGTGACCCTGGCTGACGCCTCTGCCCCAGAAGGTGTAAGCCTTGCCGCCGGGCAGTACGCTGTCCGCATACAGTCTGTTCAAAGAGAACATACCGGGATCCCAGCCGCAGGAGATGATGCCGATCTTGCCGGCCTTCTTGGCTGCTGCATCCACGTTTCCGAAATGCTCGGGGATCCGTGCGTGGGTATCAAAACTGTCGATGACGTTATAAAGTGCTGCATACTTGGGCGTCATCTCGGGCAGATCCGTTGCGCTTCCGCCGCAGATGATCAGGACATCGATGGCGTCCTGCATGGTCTCAAGGTCAGCTGCCGCATAAGCCTTTACGCCGCTTTCCGTTTTTACCTTGGAAGGGTCTCTTCTGGAAAATACGCCAACGAGCTCCATATCAGGAGCAGCCATAACAGCGGCTTCCACGCCTTTTCCGAGATTTCCGTAACCTAAAATACCGATCTTCATTCTCTGTTTTCCTCCTGTATTTCTGTATTTTCTATATTTGAATTTACTTGGATAACAAGATCCTGTCGTTGTCCAGGCCTTCGCCAACGTGCTCTTTAAACTGCATCAGCAGGTCGTCCACGGTCAGGTGCTCCCGCTCTTCTCCGCTGATGTCCAGGATGATACGGCCGCTGTCCATCATTAACGTCCGGTTCCCCAGCTCCAGTGCCTGGTGCATATTGTGGGTCACCATGAGGCAGGTGATCTTTCGTTCTTTGACAATCTGCTTGGTGAGCTCCAAGACCTTTTCCGCGGTGGCGGGATCCAGGGCTGCAGTGTGCTCATCGAGTAAAAGGATCTTCGGTGTTACCATGGTTGCCATGAGCAGGGTCAATGCCTGTCTCTGTCCGCCGGATAAGAGCCCCACGGGGTTTTTCATCCTATCTTCCAGACCCATATCCAGCCTTGATAACTGTTCTCTGAAGAGTTTCTTTTCTTCCTTGGTGATCCGGGAGAACATGGCACGTTTTTTGCCGTGTGCCCGAAGATAGGCCAGGGCCATGTTTTCTTCAATGGACATGTGAGGTGCCGTTCCCATCAGAGGATCCTGGAACAGGTGGCCGATGTCCACGCTGCGAAGGTGTTCTCTTTTAAAGGTGATGTCCTCTCCGTCTAAGAAGATCTGACCTTCATCCACGATGAATGCGCCGGTGATGGCGTTGAACAGGGTGGATTTGCCGGCGCCGTTACTGCCGACGATGGTTGCAAAGTCCCCTTCTTTTAAGTGCAGGGACAGGTCTTTTAACGCCGTTTTTTCGTTTACGGTTCCGGGATGGAAGGTTTTGCTGATGCCTTCGATCTTAAGCATTCTTATCCGCCCCCTTCCCTGCAGAGGCCGCACGGCGGCGTCTGTAAAAGTCCATGCGTTCCTTGACGTAAGGGGCCGCAATGGCGATGGTAACGATGATGGCGGAAGTCAGCTTTAAGGCTTCCGCAGGCAGATGGAACCGCAGTGCCACTGCCACGATAACGCGGTACAAAAGGCTTCCCAGGACTACGCCCAGAGTCCGGACAAGGACGCTTCCTCTGCGGACCAAAGTCTCACCGATCATGAGGCTTGCCAGAGCGATGGTCACCTGACCGGTACCGAAGTTGATATCGCAGGACTTCTGGTACTGTGCAAGAAGGCCTCCAGAAAGTGCGGTGAGTGATCCGGATACGCAAAGTCCCACGGTGATGGTAAAGGAAGGGTTGATACTGGATGCCCGTACCATATGTTCATTATCCCCGGTGGCCCGAATGGAGAGGCCCAGGGTTGTGTTCAAAAACCAGTGAAGGATCACACACATTAAGATGGTGATCACTGCCGCAAGGATCAGTTTATAGGTCAGTCTGTACCAGCCTGCTTCCGATACGCCCTTTGCCAGGGAGAAGATGGTCTCGTTTCCGAAGACGTTGACCTTGGAAGAGTTGCCCATGACCATGAAGTTGATGGTGTAGAGGCCGGTGTTGACGATGATCCCGGCAAGAATGGACTGGACGCCCAGCCGTGTTTGCAAGAAAGCGGTGATAAAGCCGCTGCAGACTCCCGCGGCCATTGCCGCAAAAAGAGCAAGAAAAGGGTGCCCCGCGGAGGCAACAATAGCCCCCACGGCGCATCCCAGTGTAAAGCATCCGTCCGTAGACAGATCTGCAATATTCAGTAACGTAAAAGAAATGTAAAGTGCCAGCGCCACCAGCGCATACAGAAATCCAAGTTCTAATGCCGTTACAAGGACACTTGCGGAAAAAAGATTAGAAAGCATTATTTGAATTCCTCTGCAGTGGTCAATTCTTTCACTTCGGAACAATACTGCGCAAAGCCGCTGAAGTCCAGACCGATGATCTCTGCAGTCTCGGTGTTCACGGTTGCGATACCGTTATCCAGCAGTTTTACGGGAGTTGTCGCAGGGTTCTTGCCCTGGGTCAGGATCTCCACAACCATATCGGCGGTTGCAACACCCAGTTCCGCATAGTTTACGCCGTAGCCGCAGAATGCACCGTTTAAGGCAAAGCTGTCAGCGCCTGCATAGTGAGGGATCTTTGCTTCCCGGAACTTCTCATAAATGGAAAGTTCTGCAGTCATGATGGTGTTATCGGTGGGAGTAAAGATGGCATCTACGCCGTCAGCAACCAGAGCATCTGCTGCCTGGATGACTTCGTCGTTGGTCACGCCGGT
>JAFUUM010000106.1 GCA_017477805.1 Lachnospiraceae bacterium | reverse complement strand
GGAGAAAAAGCCGGAGACCATGGAAAAATATGCCCAGGAAATGCTTAGGAGCACGGGCTTTGATGAGATCACATTAAGTTCCTTAAGTACCTCCGATTATTCCGGACTTGAAGAACTTTTATCGAAACTCATCGATTCCTGCCATGAAAGACATGTGAACATTTCTCTGCCCAGCCTTCGTATTGACGCTTTTTCCTTAGACGTCATGAGTAAGGTCCAGGATATCAAAAAGAGTTCCCTGACCTTTGCTCCGGAAGCCGGCTCCCAGAGAATGCGTAACGTCATCAACAAGGGCCTGACCAAAGAAGATATCTTAAAGGGCGCCCACATGGCTTTTGAAGGCGGCTGGACAAGAGTAAAGCTGTATTTCATGCTTGGCCTTCCCACAGAAACGGAGAGCGATATACTGGCCATCGGAGAACTGGCAAACGATATTGCGGCCGAGTTTTTTGAGACCGTCCCCAAGGAGCAGAGAAGAGAAAAGATCCAGATCGTGGTATCCACCTCCTTCTTTATTCCCAAACCCTTTACCCCTTTCCAGTGGGCACCCATGATCACAGCGGAAGAGTGTAAGAACAGGGCCTATATCACAAGAAGAGGCATCGCCTCCCAGTTAAACCAGAAGCGGATCAAGTACAACTGGCATGAGACTGACTTAAGCCTCCTGGAAGGTGTTCTTGCAAGAGGTGACAGGCGGGTTGCGGATGTGATCTTAAAGACCTACCAAAAGGGCTGTATCTTCGATGCCTGGTCCGAATATTTCGATAATGAAAAATGGCTGGAATCTTTTAACGAATGCGGCGTCGATATGGACTTTTATACCATTCGCGAACGTTCTCTGGACGAGATCTTCCCCTGGGATTTCATCGATTGCGGTGTGACCAAAGAATTCCTCCTTCGGGAATGGAAGAAGGCTCTTGCGGAATCCGTTTCTCCCAACTGCCGTGCCCACTGTAACGGCTGCGGTGCCGCCAAGTACGGCTGCGGTGTCTGTGTGATGCCCCATACGGAAGAATCGGTCCATGACGGAAGAAAGGGGGATGCTGAAAACAATGAAAGTCAGGATTAAGTTTTCCAAACACGGTCCCCTTCGTTTTATCGGACATCTCGATATCATGAGATACTTCCAGAAAGTCTTTCGCAGAGCAGATGTGGATATTTCCTTTTCCGGCGGATTTTCTCCCCATCCCATAATGTCCTTTGCCATGGCCCTCAGCGTAGGCGTGGAAAGTAATGGGGAGTACCTGGATATTGAGATGAATTCTCCCATAGATATGGAAGATCTGAAAAACACACTGAATGCTTCCATGGGTGAGGGTGTATGCATCGAATCCTGCATTCTATTACCGGATGATGCAGGAAATGCAATGGCATCCGTCGCAGCTGCGGGATACTACGTCCGGATCCGTAACGGTTTTAGCCCGAAAGCCGGCTGGGATCAGGTGATAAGCGGCTTTTTGTCCCAGGATAAGATCGAAGTCCTGAAAAAGACGGACAAACAGGAATTTATGATCGACTTAAAAGACTCCATTTATGACCTTCGGTACGTTCCGAAGGAAGAATGGAAACAGAAGGGCAATAAGATCGGAAGCGGAGATCTTGATGATGAGGCTGTTGAAAACAGCACCGTCCTGTATCTGATGGTCAACGCCAGCAGTTCCGGAAACATCAAGCCAGTCCTTCTTCTGACACAGCTTTATTCCTTTGCGGGCGAAGAAGCGGATCCTTATGAGTTCCTGATCACCAGAGATGATCTTTATCTGAATCAGGGGACAAAAGAAGAACCTGTATTTGCTCCCCTTGACAGCATCGGCGTAGAGGCTTCGGAAGAGGACACAGATCACGAGTAATAACGCATGCTCTTACAAGATCCTTCTTCAAAAAAGAGAACAGGCTGTGTTATCCCTGCTCCTTCATACGGATAAGAACAGGATCCTGGCAGCTTCCGTGTATGATCTTTCCGATCCCATTCCTTTGGGCACCATCTTTATGGGCCGTGTTTCCAAGATCATGTCTCAGATCGAAGGCGGTTTTGTGGGACTTCCCGACGGAAATACTGCATTTTTGCCTCTTCATCAAAAGAAAGAGTATCTGATCCCCTATAACAGG
>JAFUUM010000105.1 GCA_017477805.1 Lachnospiraceae bacterium | reverse complement strand
AGGCATCTCTTCTGATATCGTGTTTCTGAAACATTTCCGCTCCCCTTTTTCTTTTTATTTTTCCCGTGCCGAAGACTCTGCAGTTTCTGCCTCGCTTTCAGTCTCCGTCTCCTGGGAATATGCATCCCATCCATCTTCGCGGTAAGCTTCGTCTCCGGCGTCGCTCATTTCCTCTGCGACCTCTGCCATGTATTCAAGTTCTTCCTCTCCCAGGATATCCCGGAGGATCTTGAAGCGCTGCACGATGCTGCAGCCGTGTTCCCGGTAGATCTTCGTCCCCATCAGCCGCTTCTTGAACACCGGAAGAGCTCCCGCAAAGAGCACCACCGCCGTGATCAGAAACGGGATCTGTGGGATCACCGGCAACGCAAGCCCGATGAGGCCAAGGATCAGGAAGATGATCCCAAGTATTAAAAATACGATCTGTTTAACGTTCATAAAAATCCTTTATAAAAGAAAACGGTCCCGTTTACCACGGGACCGTAAATTATTCTCTTTTGGTTTAGACAAAATCCAGCATCTTGTCCTGGTTTTCCTTGAACTTTTCGCACATCTCTCCTGCGAAGTCAAGGGGATACAACTGGACCATGGTGGAATCGATGAGGTCACCCACCGTCATCTTGAAGGAGATCTTCACAAGATGATCCAGTTCGGATTCAAACATCCTCTCAAAATTCTTCACGCTGTCCACGTCGATCTTGTTCAGCTCCGGTGTACTGATATCCGTAGCCACGCCGATCATGCTGGCCATGGAAGTTGCTGCCGTACCCATCATCTGGTTCATGGCTTCGGAAATGGCGCTCAAATGCAGGTCAGAAAGTTCTCCCTGAACGTTCTGGCCGCTTCCGCCCATCATCAGATCCGTAAGGCAGAGCACATCCGGCTCTTTCAATACAAATACGTTATTTCCGCTAAGGCCCTTGATATAATGGATCTGTACGAAAATACAGGTACGCTCGTAATCATTCAGGGCATCGCTCCGCTTGATGATCTCAACCTTCGGTGCCGTGATATCCACCTTCTGATTGACCATCAGGTTCAGAGTCGTCGCAGCATTACCCATGCTGATGTTACCGATCTCGCCCAAAACGTCTCGTTGTTCTTCAGTCAGACTCACCAAACTCATATGTTTCCCCTCTCCACGACTTCGCGTGTTCCATATCAGTATGTGACGAAATAAAGATAGCAAGGATATTTTATCATGTCCTAAGTCTATCTTTCAAGCCGAAGCTATTTTCGGCTTCAAATTTCGGCACCTTCTTATGAAAACCGCACATCCATCGCATTTCGAAGGTAAACATAGGGGATCTTCGCATCTTTTCTTCCCGCTTCGGAAGGTCTTTCATCCAATCGGCCTTCCCAAAGGATCCCGAAATCCTCTTTCATCAGATCCGAAAGATCCCGGTCCGTAAAGATCTGCTGCGTTTTCCCGTCGCGAGAGATCACAAACTCCGAATCCGTGATCCGAACATGCTCAATGGGAGATGTCTCGGAGCCCGCCAGGATAAGGGGTGCTTCCCCCTCCAAATTCATATGATCCAGGTAAATATGATGGATCTTTCCCGGGATCCGGTCTACACCGGCACGCTTTACCGCAGAAATAAAAACGGGTTCGCCCTCTCCCCACCAGGTGGAAAGATCTCCGGTCCTCACGGTATTGTCCCGGAAGTTTCTGGTATTTCCGATGACATGATGCACGTAGATATGGTGGATCTCGCCGCCGTCTCTGGACCAGATCCCGATCCCCCGGATGCAGTCGCGAACGATACAGTCCGACATCACCACATCATGGACGGCGCCATAGGTTTCCGTACCGATCTTAAGGGCGGAGCAACAGGTTTCAAGGATACAGTTGCTGATGAGGATGTCACTGCAATCCCCGTATTTTTCGTACATGGGCGCAGTGGATTTAAGGACGATGCAGTCATCTCCCGACTTGATCCTGCATCCCCGGATGATCACGTTTTTGCAGGAATCCGGATCGATGCCGTCGGTGTTGACTCCTCGTTTCAGGTTGTCGATCACGATATTTTCGATCCGCACCTTTTTACAGCCTGCCAGATGCAGGGTCCAGAACGCGGCATCATAAAACGTCACATCCCGGATAACAAGGTTCTCCACGTCCTCCAAAAAGCTCATTCTCGGCCGAAAGCCCTTTACCCCCAGAGGACATTCTCTGGGCGCCCCTTCCGGCTCCTCTTCGAAAAACACCTCCCGGCCCTGACCGTCAAACTTTCCGGTGCCGGAGATGGTGATATTCTTCTCGTGGCAGGCATAGAGAAAGCAGCCGCCCTCCCAGCCGGTATCCGCATTATCATCCACGAAATCCTTGGAAAAATCGATCATATCTTCCGCCCGCAGGCTGCATCGAAGCACCGCCCCCTGCTGCAGATGAAGCTCAACACCGGAGCGCAGCCTTAAGGATCCGGACAAAAACACCCCTGCCGGCACCTCTACCCTGCCACCTTTTTCCTTGGCAGCCGCATCAATGGCAGCCTGGATCGCCCGGGTACAGAGGGTCTCCCCCCCTTCGATGGCGCCGTATTCCAAGATGTTAAAGATCGATCGCTCCATGGATCTCCTTTCCTTCCAAATCCGTTTCCACCCGAAAACCGCGGGGTCTGCTAAAGATCTCTTTTCCGTCGATCCTTGCCACCGCAAGTTCTCCTTCCGCTTCCATACTGTAGATATGCCCGTCAAAAGACTGGGTATATACCGAATCGGCGCCACTTACGCAGCTCCAGATCAGAGAGTCTCTGCAAATATGCACGCCGTACATGCGGCTGATGTACTCAAGGACCGACAGCATGGCCGGACCGTAGGCATCCTGATCCCCGTTTTCCGTCTTCGGCGACGGTACCATGGTAAAGGGATCGTACTGCTGGACGAAGATGCAGTTTTCGCCGATGGCCTGAAAAAGTTTTGACCCCAGTTTCGGGATCAGATGTGCATATCCGTATTTTTCCAAAGCGCCGATGGCCCGCTGATACGTCAGCGCCTGAGCCTGTCCGCTCCAGTTGTTGACAGCGTCGTTCCGGTACATGGGATCGTTTGCAGCAACGGAGGGAAGGGGAAGCTTTGTCCAGAACTCCTCCGGATTTAAAAGGTGTTCCTTTACAAACCGGTCCGCATCTTTTTGCTCCATGCTGTGCCAGTACATGGTCCTTAAGTTGTTATGGACAAGCACAGGCATCTTCCGGTGGTTCTTATCCAGATCAAAGAATGCACCTCTCTTTTCATCCCAAAAATGGGTCCGCAGTGCTTTTTTGACCTCCGCTGCCGCTTCCGCATGGGACGATGCCGCAGCCTCGTTTCCCATGATCTTCGCTATGGCCGCCATGGTATCTCTCGCAGTATAAGAATAACTCATAAAGTCCATGGAAGCCATGGGAACAACCTGACAGCCGGTAGGAGCCTCTTCCCTCTCCCAGGCATCCGGTGCATCTCCGTACCGCACCGCATTATCTTCTCCGGTGTCGTACTTGCAAAAACTCTCAAGGCAGCCGTCTCCGTCGGAGTCCCGCCGTGTCCACAGATACTCATCGTACTTGCGCAGCACCTCATAAAGTTGCTGCAGATACTGCGGATCTTTTCCCGTCAGATAATATACGTCAAGCGCAGGCTCCGGGAAGCAAAATCCCTGGAACTTATTGAACTGAGGGATCAGCACGCCGTCCTTTAACTCGATACTGCCTGGGAGTCTGCCGTCCTCCCGCTGATGATCCATAAAGATCTTCTGGTTGTTGTAGGCAATCTCCAGATCTCTTTT
>JAFUUM010000104.1 GCA_017477805.1 Lachnospiraceae bacterium | reverse complement strand
TCCTTTCCTAAAATGGCTCCCCCGGATCGTTGGGGGGTATCTCTTTCTCTCTTGTTGTTAAACCCATTATAGCAAAGGAATTTTATTTGTCAAGCAATTTATAATTATTTTATATATTTTCTATTTTCTTACGTAACAACGCGGAATTGTTTGATTTTTCAGAATTCGATATTCAACTTGTGACACAAATAGTGCCGCCACCGAGAACCCGCTCGCCGTCGTATAAAACCACTGCCTGGCCCTTGGTAATGGCCCGCTGCTTCTCGGTAAACACCACCTGCACCCTGCCGTTTTCCAATACTTTCGCCACTGCAGGCTGTTCGTGATGACGGTACCGGACCTTTGCGGTACAGGGAACTTCCACTCCGGGCCCCGGTTCCGCGATGGAGATCCAGTTAAAGTCCTCTGCCTCCAGCGTATCGGAAAACAGGGATTCATTGCTGCCGATGACAACTTCATTGGTCTCGGGACGGATCTCCTTGACAAAAATGGGGGTTCCCGCCGCAATACCAAGGCCCTTTCTCTGGCCGATGGTGTAATAGATGATGCCCTTGTGGCGCCCCAGCACTTTTCCGCTCTCGTCCACAAAGTTTCCTTCCGGCAGTTTTTTCCCCAGATACTGTTCTATAAACTGCTGATAATGTCCGTCCGGCACAAAACAGATATCCTGACTGTCCTTTTTACGGGCATTTACAAAACCCCTCTCCTCCGCCATCTGACGGATCTGCACCTTGGTGTATTCTCCCAGGGGGAACTCCGTGTGGGCAAGCTGATCCTGGGTAAGGGCGTACAACACATAACTCTGGTCTTTCGTCGCATCCAAAGCTTTTTTCAGTTCATACCGTCCGGTCTCTTCGTTATGGCACACTCTGGCATAATGACCGGTAACTATTTTATCGCAGTCTAACTGAGTAGCCCGTTCGTAGAGTCCCTCGAACTTCATGTACCGGTTACAGTCGATGCAGGGATTGGGGGTCTCGCCCTTGCAATAGGCGCACACGAATTTCTCCATGACGGTACTGCGGAAATCCTTCTGGAAATCATACACATAATAAGGGATCCCAAGGCGTCTTGCCACGCTCCTGGCATCTTCACAGTCATCCAGGGAACAGCAGGTTTTTTCCGACTTCCCTGCCACATCCGCATTGTCATAAAGGCGCATGGTTACGCCGATGCATTCATATCCTTTTTCCTGCATGAAGGAGGCAGCCATGGAAGAATCCACACCACCGCTCATGGCGATCAAAGCTTTGCTCATGGTATTACTCTTTCTATCTACGTAATCTCGCAGTCTGCTCCCGGACCACATCTATGATATAGTCCACTTCTTCTTCCGTATTATCCGCGCCCAAAGAAAAGCGAAGGCTGGAAGAAACATCTTCCGGAGAAAGACCGATGGCCGCCAGCACATGGCTTGGCTCTGTGGCACCTGCCATGCAGGCGGCTCCCGCCGATGCACAGATCCCCTTGGAATCCAGCAGGATCAGCATGGTGGCAGCTTCCACACCGGAAATGGTCACGTTCACATTGCCGGGGACTCTCCTGCCCTCAGCCATACTGCCATTGATCCGGGTGCCGGGAATCTGCAAAAGGCCTTTTGCCAGTCTGTCACGCAGACCGCTTACATACTTCTGTCCTTCTGCCAGATGTTCCGTAGAGATCTCCAATGCTTTCGCCATGCCTACGGCTCCCGGAACATTTTCCGTGCCGGCCCGCTTTCCCCGTTCCTGTTCTCCCCCTTCCATGACAGAAGAAAGGAATGCCCCCTGACGGGTGTAAAGAAAACCGATGCCCTTGGGTCCGCCAAACTTGTGGGCAGAGGCGGACAGATAATCCACCCCCAGTTCCTTCAGGTCAACCGGAATGTGTCCCACTGCCTGCACTGCATCCGTATGAAACAGGATCTGGCGGCTTCGGCAGATCTCCGCGATCTCCCGGATGGGCTGGATGGTACCGATCTCATTGTTGGCCAGCATCACGGAAACAAAGCAGGTGTCGGGACGGATGGCTTTTTCCACTTCCAGGGGCTGCAGGATCCCATCCTCGGGGACGGGCAAAAAAGTGACATCAAATCCTTCCCGCCTCAGTTTCTGCATGGGTTTTAATACCGCGTGGTGCTCAAAGGCCGTGGTGATCACATGCCGTCTGCCCTGGGCCGCGCCGGCCCTTGTCCCTGACAGAATGGCCTGGAGGTCCGCTTCGGTTCCTCCTCCCGTAAACGTCAACTCCCTGGGGGTACACCCCAGGGAGATTGCGATCTGTTCCCGAGCCATACTCAGGATCCCCGCTGCCTCCTGTCCCAGACGGTGTACGGAAGAAGGATTTCCATAATCCTCTTCCAGCACCGGGATCATGGCCTCCAAAACGCCTTTATGCAATTTGGTGGTGGCTGCGTGATCTGCGTATACTC
Organism: Lachnospiraceae bacterium; assembly: GCA_017477805.1. Lineage (GTDB taxonomy): Bacteria > Bacillota > Clostridia > Lachnospirales > Lachnospiraceae > SIG336. The sequence goes on along the minus strand of JAFUUM010000104.1, from coordinate 6,887 downwards.
TCATATGTATTTCTTTACCTCTTAAACCTGTTTACAACCGTCGTAACCCCTACAGGGTTACCGTTTTTTCTTATTTCAGGAAGCCCTTCACTTCTGCAAGGATGCCTTCAGCGTCCAGACCGAACTTGTGCAGAAGCTCTGCAGCGGGGCCGGACTCGCCGAAGCGATCCTGTACACCGATCTTGTGAACCAGGGTCGGGCACTTAGCGGAAAGAACATCGCTGACTGCGCTTCCGAGGCCTCCGATGACGGAGTGTTCTTCCACGGTCACAACTTTTCCGGTCTTCTTGGCAGAATTAATGATGATCTCTTCGTCGATGGGTTTGATGGTGTGGATGTTGATGACTTCTGCGCTGATGCCTTCTGCAGCAAGTGCTTCGGCAGCTTCCAGTGCGGGTCCTACAACAAGGCCGGTGGCGATGATGGTCACATCCTTACCTTCTCTTAAGAGAACACCCTTACCGATCTCAAACTTGTAATCGGGTCTGTCATTGATCACGGGGATGGCAAGACGGCCAAATCGCAGATAAACGGGACCGTCATAAGCTGCAGCTGCTTTTACCGCTGCTCTTGCTTCTACATCGTCCGCAGGGTTGATGATGACCATTCCGGGAATGGTTCTCATCAGCGCCATATCTTCGTTACACTGATGGCTGGCACCGTCTTCACCTACGCTGATACCGGCGTGAGTAGCACCGATCTTAACGTTCAGGTGAGGATAACCGATGGAGTTTCTTACCTGCTCAAAGTTTCTGCCTGCTGCGAACATTGCAAAGGAGCTGATGAAGGGGATCTTGCCGCAAGCTGCGAGGCCTGCCGCAACGCCTGTCATGTTAGCTTCTGCGATACCGCAGTCGATATGTCTGTCGGGATATGCTTTCTTAAAGGTCAGGGTCTTGGTGGCATTTGCCAGATCGGCATCCAGCACGATCACATTGGGATTTTCCGCACCCAGTTCCACCAGGGCATTTCCGTAACTGTCTCTTGTTGCTACTTTCTTAACGTCTGCCATTTTTAAGCCTCCCTCGCATTCAGTTCTTCTTCGATCTTCTTCAGATCAGCCATAGCCACTTCGTACTGTTCATCGTTCGGGGCTTTACCGTGCCAGTCCACGCTGTTCTCCATGAAGGATACGCCCTTACCCTTGGTGCTCTTTGCAATAATGGCAGTGGGCATTCCCTTGGTTTCTCTTGCTTCTTTGAACGCTGCACGGATCTGATCGAAATCATGGGCATCGATGCAGATCACATGGAAATTGAAGGCTTCGAACTTTTTGTCGATGGGATAAGGGTTATTTACTTCCGCTACAGGTCCGTCGATCTGCAGGCCGTTGTTATCCACGATGACAACAAGGTTATCCAGCTTCTTGGCACCTGCGAACATGGCAGCTTCCCAAACCTGGCCTTCCTCGATCTCACCGTCGCCCAGCAGGGTGTAAACACGGTAATCCTTATTATCCAGCTTACCGGCCAGAGCCATACCGCAGGCTGCGGAGATACCCTGCCCAAGAGAACCGGAGGACATATCTACACCGGGAGTCTCCTGCATGCAGGGATGTCCCTGAAGGTAAGATCCGGTGTGACGAAGGGTAGGCAGATCTGCAACAGGGAAAAATCCTCTGTTAGCCAGTGCGGAGTACAGTCCGGGAGCAGTGTGGCCCTTGGACAGTACAAAACGGTCCCTGTTAGGATCTTTGGGATTCTTCGGATCGATGTTCATCTCCTCGAAGTACAGGAATGTAAAGATATCGGCAGCGGATAAAGATCCGCCGGGATGTCCGGCTTTTGCGCTGTGTACAGCGGTTACGATTCCTTTTCGAACCTCATTTGCCGTTTTTTGCAGTTCTAAGTTCGTCATGTTACGTCCTCCTGATTAGGTACAGTTTCTATTTCACAATCCCTTTTAAAGGGTATTTGTCGGTGAGTTCTTTCACAATGGCCTTAGCCTCTTCCACCTTGGCTTCGCCGCCGTTTACAACAAGAGCGATGGCCTCCGCGATGCGGTCCATATCCTCGGTCTTAAGACCCCGGGATGTCACGGCGGGAGTACCGAGACGGATACCGCTGGTAACAAAGGGCTTCTGAGGATCGTTGGGAATGGTGTTCTTGTTGGCTGTAATATGAGCCTGATCCAGAAGTTTCTCAACTTCCTTACCGGTAAGACCTTTCTTGCTCAGATCCATCAGCATCAGGTGGTTATCGGTACCGCCGGATACGATGTCGATGCCACGGGATAAAAGTCCCTTGCAAAGTGCCTGGGCATTGTCCACGATCTGCTGCTGATACTCCTTGAACTCGGGAGAGAGCGCTTCCTTGAAGCAGACTGCCTTGGCTGCGATGACGTGCATCAGCGGACCGCCCTGGGTTCCGGGGAAGATTGCCTTATTGAAGTTGTACTTGTCGGCAACATCCTGATTGCACAGGATCATGCCGCCTCTGGGTCCCCGAAGAGTCTTGTGGGTCGTTGTTGTCACAACATCGGCAATACCGATGGGTGAGGGATGAAGTCCCGTAGCCACAAGGCCTGCGATATGAGCGATATCAACCATGAGAACAGCGCCGACTTCGTCAGCGATCTCACGAAATTTCTTGAAATCGATGGTACGAGCGTAAGCGGAAGCACCGGCTACGATGAGTTTGGGCTTGCACTCCAGTGCCAGACGACGAACTTCGTCATAATCGATGAAACCCTGATCGTTTACGCCGTAAGGCACGCACTTAAAGTACTTACCGGAGAAGTTTACCGGTGAACCGTGGGAAAGGTGACCGCCCTGGTCCAGGTTCATGCCCATAAAGGTATCGCCGGGCTCTAAGATGGCAAAGAATACTGCCATGTTGGCCTGGGCGCCGGAATGGGGCTGAACGTTTGCATAATCACAGCCGAAGAGCTTTTTGGCTCTTTCTCTGGCCAGTTCCTCCACCTCATCAACGCAGGAACAACCGCCGTAATATCTCTTGCCGGGGTAACCTTCCGCGTACTTGTTGGTCAGGGGGCTGCCCATGGCTGCCATAACGGCGTTGCTGACCCAGTTTTCCGATGCGATCAGTTCAATGTGACTGTTCTGGCGTTCCTCTTCCGCCACGATCGCTTCTGCGATCTCCGGGTCTACTGCTTTGATCTCGTCAAATGAATACATGTTTCTCGTTTCCTCCTGCTTTTCGATTAACTGTTGTTACAACACGTAGAAGTATAGCAGAGCCTTAATTGAATTTGAAGAATTTCTGACAGATTTTATATCCGTCAATGGAAACTTTTCTTCCGACCTTACCGTGAAGGTTTACGGCATTGCCAAGGAAGCCGTGTCTTAACTTATGGTAAAGGTACAGATCCTTTTCTTTCATATATTTCCAAAGTTCTTCCTTCTTCGCAAGGTCCTCTTCCGTTCCGGAGATGATCAACAGAATGGAGGAGATCACACAGATGATCTCCAGGTAATTGAACATGTACTTTTTCCGCTGGGAATTGAGTTTGATCTCATTAAAGCGGTCATGATAAAAGTCGAACATGATGTGATTGACCCGGATCTGCTGATCAATACGGGAGATCATGATCTTTTCGTTTACGGACTGATCTTCTCTTCCGATGTAATAATGATAGAAGTTCACGTCCAGGTAGTACATGTTCTTTACTGCCAGCATGGGCTCGAACACGTAAATGTTGTCCACGTAGAAGCAGTGCTCGGGAAGATGCACGCCGCACTCCTTTAAGAGCTTCGTTCTGTAGATCACGGAGTGCATGAGGATATACTGTCCCTTCCGGAAATGACGGACCTCATCCCAGGTAAAGATCCGGTCCGTGGGCAGTGCATGGTGATAGCTCATGATCTTGTGCTTTTCTTCGCCAACCTTGTCGTAAACGAAGTTACTGATGAGCATGTCCAGAACCTCTTTACCGCCGATCTGCTCTTTCAAAACTTCCAGGATCTTCATGTAGGCGCTGTTCTTTACCCAGTCATCACTGTCCACTACTTTAAAGTAAAGGCCGGTGGCATTTTCGATACCGGTGTTGACCGCGGAACCGTGGCCTCCATTTTCCTTATCAATGGCTTTGCAGATGCCGGGATATTTCGCTTCATATTCATGCGCGATCTTGGAGGTATCATCCTTGGAGCCGTCGTTGACGATGAGGATCTCCACATCATCGCCGCCGGGCAGAAGGCTTTCGATGCATTTGCTCATGTAAGCGGCTGAATTGTAACAGGGAATTGCGAATGTCAGTAATTTCATTTGTTTCTTGTTTCCTTCCTTTTTCGAGGTTTTCTCATCCTTCGGCCGAAAGAGCTCGTTTTGCTTTACTGCCCTGCAGGATCCGCAGATGCTTTGCGAAGGCTGCATACGCAGAGGGGATGGGATATCTGTCCTCGATCTCTTTTTTATCCACCATCAGCAGGCTTTCCGCACTGCCCTTTTTAACCTTCAAACTCGCGAGTTCGTCAAGGCGCACTTCGTAACCGGTCATGTGCCACTCGCGATGGGTAAAGATATGTTTGGCGGGATCTAACTTTTTAACTTGCAGGGGTTCAAGCCCCAGGGTCCGGATATAGGCCACCACCCGGTCTTTTGCTGCGTGTCCTTCCATGCAGGGGAATTCATACATTCCTGCCAGCAACCCTTTCTCCGGGCGGCGGGTGATCACCAGCTTATTATCGTTATGGAGGATCAAAACCGTTTTCTCTTCCACGGTCCGGGGTGCTTTCTTAGCCTTCACGGGGTAAGAAGCATAGGTGCCGTCTCCGCATTTTCCGGTTCTGCAGAGGTCTTTTAAGGGACAGCTTTCACACTTCGGATCACCGTTTGGCAGGCATACCATGGCCCCAAGTTCCATCAGGGACTGGTTTAAGTCTCCCGGGCGGTCTTTCGGCATGATCTCACGAAATTCTTCTTCGATGCGGCGTTTGACTTTGGCATCCGTGATCTCGGCATCATCTGCCATGACCCTTGCATAGACCCGGAGAACGTTTCCGTCCACCGCAGGAACATTCTGACCAAAGGCGATGGAGGCAATGGCCCCTGCGGTGTAACTGCCGATGCCGGGGAGTTTTATGATCTCCTCATAGGACGACGGCATGGATCCACCGTATTCGTACATGATGAGTTTTGATGCTTTTCCAAGGTTTCTAACCCTTGTGTAATATCCAAGGCCTTCCCAGGCTTTTAACAGCGCTTCTTCCGGTGCGGCAGCCAGGGCGGCAATATCGGGAAATTGCTCAAGGAACCGTTCATAATAGGGTTTGACCGCTTCCACCCTGGTCTGCTGGAGCATGATCTCGGAGATCCACACATGATAGGGTGTGGGATCTTCCCGCCAGGGTAAAACGCGTCTGCCCCCGTCATACCAGGCAAGCAGGCAGCGGGGGAGTTTTGATAAGATATTATTATCTTCTGTGACTTTCATACTTTTTCTTGGTCTGCAGACAGGTGCGGAATTCCTGATACCGGTCTTCCAGATTTCCTTCCTGCAGCTGGATCTCTTCGCTGAGGGCCATAACATTGAGGATACGCTCGCTCATGTGGCTGTGCATGCCGCTGAGGATCCGGAGTTTTTCATCGATGCCGTCGGCATCTAAGAATTCTTCCAGGTCGGGATCCAGGCTGAAGGAGATGCCGGATCCGTCGGAGGCGGGTGTTTCCTCTTCCCTATTTTTCCCTGTCGCAGCATTTTCTGCTTTCTCCGCAGGTTCCGCTACAGGAGTCATAGCAGGAGCCGATGCCTTATCGGGAGCAGGTGTCGTTGCCGCAGGGTCAACAGCCTCGGAGGCTTCCGCGAATTTACGAAGTTCCGCAGGGATCTCTCCGGGAATGCCGATGGGTGCTTCGATCTTTTCAAATCGGTCTTCCTGGGTCACATCCGGGTATTTCTCACGATCCACAGGACTGATAAACATCTTAAGAGGACGGGCATAGATCTTGGCATCTCCGTAGAGTGCCTGATAGATCACCAATTCCTCTCTGGTCTCGGAGTGGATCGCGATGGCGACCACACGATAAAACCGACCTTTGAAATGTCTGTAGATCTCTCCGGGCTTCGGAACTTCTCTCATTTTCTTTTCCTCTCAGATAGTCAAAAATTCGTAGGAGATGGTGCTTCCTTCCGTTTCCACACTCTGATACAGATCTCTTTTCAGGATTCTTTTTTCCTGATCGGACATCTTTGCCAGTCTGATATGACTGATGACAACGGTATAACGGCTGATACCCTGAGCATCAGTCTGTCTTGTCAGCGTAACACCGCGGTTTGTAAGGCCGTGGGATGAAAGAGCATCCACAACGGACTGTTTGCAGGCATCTTCCGAAGAAAGAAGATACTTGGGATCCGGAACGGCTTCCCGTTTTCCGGCTCCATGAACTACCATAGCAGACTCTGCCAGGATCATCAAAGCAAGCATTGCGATTATCAGCCTAAAATTGCGCATTTTCATCATTTTTCCTCCCAAGTACGAAAGTCGTTTTCTTCTGTTCGTATTTAGGATAACTCAGACCATGTCCCTTTTAACGGACACGTCAAAGTGCGTTTTTAAGCCGTTTTACAGGTTTTATTCCACCTCGTCCTATTTCTGTACAGACCTCGGACATCCGCCGCAGGAACCGCAGCCCCTTGCTAAAACGTCCTCGGAATAAGCTGCCATGGGGGTTGTCAGAAGGCAGACGGCCTGGGCGGAGATCCCCTCTCCCGCTCCCGTAAAGCCAAGGCCCTCTTCCGTCGTCGCCTTTACGCTGACCTGACTGATATCGATACCAAGAGCGGTGGCGATATTCTCCCGCATCTGGTCGATGTAGGGCCGCATCTTGGGCTTTTGGGCAATGATGGTGGAGTCGATGTTTTCGATCAAAAAGACTTTCTCTTCCAGACGCTTTCCCACTTCCGCGAGAAGTTTTAAGGAGTCCGCC
>JAFUUM010000103.1 GCA_017477805.1 Lachnospiraceae bacterium | reverse complement strand
TGGCTCACTTACAGAACATAGATGCATTTCTGGATGACGGCAGTGGCACCGCACTGACCGATGCAGACGGTATGCAGGTCCTGAGAACTAAAGGTGACTGCATAAATGTGGCCGAGAGAGAATACTTTATCCAGGGCTATGAAAGGTCAGCCCTATGTTTCCGATGTGATCGTCAGCAAATCCACAGGTCTTCGTCAGATCACAATTGCCGTTCCCGTATACGGGGAAGACGGAAGTACTATCGGTATCGTGCAGAGAAACTATGATCTGAACAGTCTGCATGAATTCCTGGCAAAAGAATCTTCAGATGCGTTCGTAGCTGACCGGACCGGTCTGCTGGCAGCCCATTCACAGTATGCATACGGCCCCGATGCTCATGAAGATGAAAGCAGAGCAACTTCCGAGTTTATGGTATCCGGAAAAGATGAAGGTTTCTACAGCGCAGATACCGGTAAGGGTTATTACGCATATATTGCTTACGTAAAAGAACCCAAGTCCGGATTTACCGTGGTTGCAGCCGCAAGCTCCAAGGATGTTCTTGCATCTGCAAACCGGTCTGCACAGGTCGTAGTGCTCATCAGCATTATCCTGCTTGTGATCGCCATTGCGGCAGCAGTGATCATCGCAAGAGATATCACGGCACCTATTGTCACCGTTAATAAGAGCCTTTCCGATATGGCCGATGGTATCTTTACCAAGATCAACGTCAAGAAAGAAAGAGGCGATGAACTTGGCCAGATGACCAAGAACACCAACAGTGTGATCGATACCCTGTCAGATATCGTGGGGTCTATCAAGTCCGGTGCCCGCAGTGTGGATACCGCATCTGCGGAACTGTCTGATATGGCAAACCAGATTTCTCATACGGCGGATGATGTTGCCAATGCGGTTCAGGAGATCGCAGGCGGGGCAACAACCCAGGCGGATGAGATCCAGAAGGCTTCCGAGAACACTTCCGAGATCGGAAATGCCGTCCAGGATGTACAGGATGCAACCGGATCTTTGAAGGAACTGGCAGGAAGAATGAAAGAAGCTTCCGCAGATTCCTCCGCATCCCTGGCAGATCTGGAAAAGACCAGCTCCACCATGTCCGGCAGTATCGAAGATATTGCCACCGCCATCAAGGCAACCCAGGAAGCTGTTAACACCATCAATGAGAAGGTTGCAGGCATCACTTCCATTGCTACCCAGACCAACCTCCTGTCCCTGAATGCTTCCATTGAGGCTGCAAGAGCAGGTGAAGCAGGTAAGGGCTTCGCAGTTGTTGCAGAAGAGATCAGAACTCTGGCAGATAACTCCAAACTCCTTGCAGACGAGATCAAGGGCGAGATGGAGATCCTGCTTGGACAGGCTGAGGGTGCCGTATCCGCATCCAAGGAAGTTCAGGAAGGCAACGAGAGCCAGCAGGAAGCTCTGAAGAAGACTCTGGCATCCGTAAGCTCCATGTTGAACGATATCGACCAGACTCTCATCGGCATCGACGAGATCGCCAAGAATGCAGAGGTTTGCGTAGATGCAGGCGCGAAGGTAAACGACTCCATGCAGTCACTGTCCGCGATCTCCGAAGAAAATGCGGCAGCTGCCGAAGAAACAGGCGCTTCCATGGAAGAGCTTTCCGCAACGGTTACTACCCTTGCAGGAGAGGCAAACAGCTTGAAGGACATTGCAGAACAGCTGGCAAACGAGATGCAATTCTTCAAAGACTAAACAAAAGACACAAAACGCAGCCGGACGGGTTATTCCCGTCCGGCTTTTTGTGATAAAAGCCTATCTTTGTGTTATAATATTCCTTGTGTAATCGTTCGGGGGAAACGCAAGGAACGACGCTGAACAAGTAGGAGAAGATATGTCTGGAAAGAAAACAAGGATAAAGGGTAATATACGGGGTTATCTCAGATCCGGGCTGTATATGGGGATACTGTTCGTGATCGTCGCAGTGCTGATCAGCTTTTCCGATGTAAAAGCAGGACTTCTGGTGGCAGCGGCAGCACTGTTATACTATGTGATCTTTGGCATTTTATATTTGCGTTCCGGCAGATCCATCAATGAGGATCTGATCAGTTTCGCAACGGAATACGGCCAGGTTCAGAAGATGCTTTTAAAGGATCTTGATCTGCCCCATGCACTGATGGATGAAGAAGGTAAGATCATCTGGATCAATACCGCGTTCGAGCAGGTGATCGGCGAAACGAAAGCCCTGAAGAGATCCGTGACGTTCCTGTTTCCGGCGATCACCAGGGAAAAACTTCCGGTAAAGACGGAACAGTGGGAAACGGATATTACCTATGAGGACCGGGATTTTCATGTGAAGATCCGCAAAGTGGATCTGGAAAACCTGGAAGAAGGGGAAGGCATCGAAGGCGTGGGTTACATGTACGCCCTGTATCTCTTTGATGAGACAGCCCTTCATATCGCACTGCAGGAGATCGACAACCAGTCGTTGGCAGTGGGTCTTGTTTACCTGGATAACTATGATGAAGCGTTAGAGAGCGTGGAGGAAGTCCGCAGATCCCTGCTCATCGCCCTCATCGATCGTAAAGTGAACAAATATATTTCTGCATTGGACGGCATCTGCAAGAAACTGGAGAAGGATAAGTATCTCGTTATCCTGAGAAAGAGCGCCGCGGAGCAGATGCGGGATAACCGCTTTGATCTCTTAGAGGAAGTAAAGACCGTGAACATCGGCAACGAGATGGCAGTGACCCTCAGTATCGGTGTGGGACTTGACGGTCTCAGCTATTCCCAGAATTATGAATATGCACGAAATGCCATCGATCTTGCCCTTGGCCGTGGCGGTGATCAGGCCGTGATCAAGAGTAATGAGACCGTGCAGTACTTTGGCGGTAAGAGCCAGCAGGTTGAAAAGAACACGAGGGTAAAGGCGAGAGTAAAAGCCCAGGCCCTCAGAGAGATCCTGACCAGCAAAGATCAGGTCATGATCATGGGACATAGACTTGGAGATGTGGACAGCTTCGGATCCGCCATTGGTATCTACCGGATCGCCAAGACCATGGATAAGGAAGCCCACATCGTGATCAATGAGATCACCAGCTCCGTCCAGCCTTTGATCGATCTGTTTAAGAACAATCCGGAATATGAAGATGACATGTTCCTGACCAGTGCTCAGGCAACGGAGACAGCTTCCTCTGCATCCGCACTTGTGGTCGTTGATGTGGATAAGCCCAGCATCACCGAGTGCCCCGAGCTCTTAAAGATCTGTAAGACCATCATCGTCCTTGACCATCACCGTCAGGGCGCAGAGACCATTGAAAATGCAACCCTTTCCTATGTAGAGGCCTATGCGTCTTCCGCATGCGAAATGGTAGCAGAGGTCCTTCAGTATATCGGTGAGAACATCAAGATCAGACCGGACGAAGCGGACTGCATGTATGCCGGTATGGTGGTGGATACCAATAACTTTATGACCAAGACCGGTGTCAGAACCTTTGAGGCCGCTGCGTTCCTTCGAAGAAACGGTGCGGATGTGACCCGTGTCAGAAAACTCTTCAGAGAAGACGCCGGCGAATATAAGGCAAGAGCCGATGCGGTAAGTCAGGCGGAGATCTACCGGAAATCATATGCCATTTCCGTATGTACCGGTGAAGATCTTACCAGCCCCACAGTGGTGGGAGCGCAGGCAGCGAATGAACTTCTGAACATTCGCGGTATCAAAGCAAGCTTCGTGCTGACGGATTATCAGAACATGATCTACGTCAGCGCAAGATCCATAGATGA
>JAFUUM010000102.1 GCA_017477805.1 Lachnospiraceae bacterium | reverse complement strand
GCATCCCGGAAACCGGCCTCTGCGCTGATATCCTTGATGTTGATCTCCGGTCTGGAAAGGAGCTTTTTCGCCTTCTCGATGCGAAGCTCGTTTAAGTACACAATAAAGCTCTTCCCGATGTTCTGCTTGAACATCTTACAAAAGTACACATCCGAATATCCCAGATATCCGGCCACATCCTGAAGAGACAGATCCTCTTTGTAATGCTCATCGATGTAGGTCCTTGCCTTGAAGGCAATGTCTCCCGTCTCTCCGGTATCCTCCGACAATCCTTCATTCGATCCCCCCGATGAAGTTCCATGAACAACCTCGGAAATATCCCGATTCTCCGCTTCCTCGGCAATGCTGATGGCTTCTTCCAGGGCATTCTGCAGGTCTTCATCCGCACCGGGCTTTAAGATATAATCCAGTGCCTTTACTTCAATGGCCTTTTTGGCAAAACTGAACTCATCAAAGGCTGTCAGGAAGATGATGCTGGTCTCCGCAGACTCTTCCCGGATGGCCTCCGCCACCTCCAGCCCCGTCATTCCGGGCATGGAAATATCCAGAAGGCATACGGGACAGTGCTCCTGTTCATAGATCTTCAGGGCTTCAATCCCGTTTTCCGCTAGAAAGATCTCAAACTGATCCGGGAAAAACCTGGTGATCTTCTTGGACACGACCTGTCTTTCTATGGGTTCATCATCTGCGATCAAAATCTTTATCATGACATTCTCCCGGGTTCTCTGCGAAGCGGGATCCTTATGGATACCGTCGTTCCTTCCCCTGCCGTACTGTAAACTTCCATCCTGCCTTCTGCGTACATGGACCGGATCCGCCAGCAGATGTTGCCAAGGCCGATGCCCACGCTGTCATCGCCCTCCCGCTCTCCGCCGGCCAGTGCTTTTCTTATCTTTTCCAGTTTCTCCGCCGGGATCCCCACGCCGTTATCGCTGACCCGGATCTCCAGCATTTCGTTTTCCTGTTCCTCAATGGAGACCCGTACAAATCCGCCTTCCACTTTGGGTGCAATGCCGTGGATCATACTGTTTTCCACAAGGGGCTGCAGGGTAAAGGTGGGAATGCACACATGGTCCGCATCCACTTTGCAAACCGTTTCATAGGTGACCCGGTCTCCGAACCGCTGCTTTTGCAGATACATATAGTTTTCCGCCACCGTCAGTTCCTGGGATAACAGGGCTTCCTGCTCCTGTTCTTTCAGGTTGTAGCGGAATAAGGAACTTAAGGAACCGATCATCTGCTCGGTGACCTCTGCTCCTTCGAGATTGGCCATACCGCCGATGACGTTTAATGTATTAAAAAGGAAGTGGGGATTGATCTGGCTCTTTAAAAGCTCCAATTTTGCAGCATCCAGACGTTTTTCCGCCTCCAGTGTTTCCATTTCCTGAATATGGAGTTTATCAAGGGCTTCTCTTCTTTCTTCCAGCGCCTCGATATATTCTCCGGTTGCATATTTCATCTTGTTAAAAGCGGTGATGAGTTCTCCCAGTTCATCCTGGTTCTCCGCCTTTACATCATCCACATGAAAATCATTGGCCGCGATCCGCCTGGATGCATTGGCCAGCTTTAATACCGGTTCGGTAATGGACCGGTTCATCATGCCCGACAACTGGATCAGCGCAGCAAACAAAATGACGCTGACGATGATGGCCACCACGGGCACCACAAATACCGTGGGCAGCAGTTCCCGGTACCGTTCGTTTCCCGCCTTTAGGGTCAGATCCACAAACCGCTGGGCATAGGTACTCAAATAGTCCTGCATGCTGTAGATCCCGTAAAGATCACTGACATAGTGCTCGGATCCCCGGTCTCTGGATAAGAGTTCGTCCCGCTCCCCGCAGTAGACTTCGTAACAGGTGATCAGGGCCTGCATCAGGGCAAACCGCTTTTCTCCCAGCCGCTCGTAATTCACGGGAATGGCGGCTATGGCCCTGTCCGTTTCCGTCTTGCAGTCGATCCACTCTTTATCCTCTGAGCCGATGCTGCTTTGGATCAGGTCATCAAAGAGGTCCTTTTCCCGGTCAATGGCATTGATGATCTCTCCGCCCTTGGCGTTGTCCTCCATGATGTCATTAAAATCGATCATGAAGAGATTTACGATCCAGCCGTCAAAAAAAACAGCCACCAGGATGATCAAAAAGGTACATCCGGTGAACAGAGCGATCTTATGTTTTATTGTGATCCTGCTGAAGAAACTGTTAAATCGCTTCATGTTCCGCTCTCGTCCGCTGTTTTTCTGAAACTACACACTTTCTACTGTCTGCCGGTTCCTCTGATGGACCTGCAAAGGAACTCAAAGAATTCTTCTTTCTCTTCTCCAAGGACCCGGTTCGTTAACATGTATCCGTGGCTGTCATCGGAAAGTATGATGATCATGTTACTTTGCTTAATGGCATTATTGATCCTCTTCCAGGGAAGATCTTCATGTTTTCCTTCGCTGTCGATGTGGACTCCCCGGTCATCAAAAGTCAGTTCCAGATCCTTGGGCAGATTTTCCAGCTGCTTCACGCTCCTGCCGTAAATGGCAAGAGGCTGGATCACGGGAAAAAGTACACATCCAAATATGAGGATCCCGCGCAGGAGCGTGGCGGAATCCTCCCATAATCTGATCGTAGCGGCGATCACCGCCACGGTGAATATGATATTGATGACTCCCGGCACGCCTTTATAGATCCGGCGCATAGCCGGGAGCCAGAGATCACCGGCCTTTACATCAGACTGGTAATGGTATTTCATAACAAATCCTCTTATTCCTTATTTCATGAACAGACTGGGGATCAGCATACTGATCTCGGGAATGAAGGTCAGCATCATCAAAACAACGATCATGCACAGATAGAAAGGCAGGGTTGCCTTTACCACGCGCTCCATCTTTACCTTTCCCACTGCGGAACCGATGAACAGCACCGCACCTACGGGAGGAGTCAGAAGACCGATACCACAGTTCAATATTATCATAATACCGAACTGAATGGCATTGATGCCGATGGAATTTGCGATGGGTAACAGGATGGGCGTAGCAATCAGAATGATGGGCGCCATATCCATGATCATACCCAGAACCAAAAGGATCAGGTTCAAAAGCAGCGCGATGATGATGGGATTTCTGGTGAGTCCGATGATGGCATTTGCTGCCAGATCGGGCACATGCAGGGTGGTCATGCAGTAGCCGAAGATACTGGAAGTTGCAATGAGGATCATAACGATGGACAGCGTATCCACACACTGTTCCAGAACTTTCCACACACCTTTTAATGTAATTCCCTTATAGATCACAACACTGACGATCAGGGAGTAGATAACTGCGATAGCCGCAGACTCCGTTGCTGTAAACACACCGCCTACAACACCCACAACCACGATGATGATGGCTGCAAGAGCCCAGAAGGAAACGCCCAGCTGCTTGATCAGTCTCTTAAAACTGAACTTCTCTCCTCTGGGGTAATTTCTCTTTTTGGAGATGATAAAGGAACCGATCATCAGAGAGATGGCAAGGAGCGCACCTGGCAGGTAACCTGCCAGGAACAGGCTTCCCACGGAAACACCGCCGGCACTCATGGCGTAAATGACCATGTTGTGGCTGGGAGGGACAAGAAGTCCTTCACAGGAAGACGTAATGGTAACGGCGGTGGAGAAATCATCGTCATAACCCTGGTCCACCATCATGGGGATCAGGATACTTCCCAGGGATGCGGTATCTGCTGCTGCAGATCCGGAGATACCACCGAAGAAGTAAGATGCCACAATGTTAACCATGGCAAGGCCGCCGGTCATCCAGCCCACGCAGGCATCCGCCAACGCAATGAGCTTTTCGGAAATACCGCCCACACCCATGATACAACCCATGGTGATAAAAAAGGGCACGGCCATCAAACTGAAAGAACTGATACCTTTTACCATCTGCTGACAAACGGTGTTCAGGTTAAGTCCCTGATATAACAAACAGAAAACGGAAGATAATGCTACGGCGTAGGCGATCTGGAACCGCAAAAACACCATAACGAGGAAACTGATGAGCAGAACGGCGATAGCGCCTGTATTTGCGGTCATGCCTTCACCTCCTCTTTCAGGAAGATACTCTTGATATGGTTGTACAGGGCCTCGATCTCAAATACGATCATGGCAACACCTGCAACGGGAATGGGGAAATACATCCAGAATCTGGAAAGCCAGGTCATGCTGACATAAGTTCCCTTGCTTCCGATGGTGGTTGCATACCTCCAGCCCACAGTGACCATAATGAAAGCCAGCACAAATACCAGCACGTCATTTAAGATATCCAGGAACTTTACTACTGCCTTGGGAAGAAACCGGTCCAGTGCAGTCATACGGATATGGGCGTTTCTCCGGATGGCAAGAGCTGCCGAAAGAACCGCCATATAGGACATCAGCGTCAGCACCACTTCTTCACTCCAGGAGGGGTCGGCGATAAAGGAGATATAACGACCGGCCACAGCCATGCTGGTGATGAGGATATCTGCGATCAGAAGCAGCTTGCAGACCGTCAGCATGACTTTGTAAGTCACATCGTATACGGGCTTGATCTTATCAAGCGTCGCAAAAATACCTTTCATATGTGTAACCTCTCTTTTTCAAAAGAAGGCACAGAGCCCGAAAACTCTGTGCCTTTTCGATCATCTCTTCGAATAATCTTACTGCATGTCAAGGATCTGCTGATACAGATCTTCCTGACCTTTGATGTTCTCATCAACAACGCTCTTAACAGCCTGCTGCCAAGGAGTCTTGTCGGTAACTTCGATGATGTTGATACCTTCAGCCTTCAGAGCTTCCAGAACCTCATTTTCCTTATCTTCGGAAATGGTGCGGTTGTATGCGGATGCAACCTTACCTGCCTCAACAAGGATCTGCTGCTGATCTGCAGACAGCTTGTTCCAAGCATCGTCGGTGATAACAACCTGGATAGCGCCCAGAGTGTGGCCATCAAGGATCATGTAAGGAGCAACTTCCTGGAAGGAGTTAGCCTTATAGTTAGCGATGGGCTGCTCAGCACCGTCAACAACACCACTCTGCAGAGCGGAATACAGTTCACCGAAGCTTACAACCGTAGGAGAAGCGCCAAGACCTTCAACCAGACCGTTCATGATGGGGTCATTGGACACACGCAGCTTCATGCCTGCGAAGGAATTGATATCGCTGATCTCAGCTTTGGTGAAGAAGTGTCTGAAACCTTCTTCGCCGTAGAACAGACCTCTTACGCCGCTGCCGTTCTCGGAGGGCTCAAGAAGGAATTCCTGTGCCAGGTCGGAAGTAGCGAAGTTCCAGAAATGGTCACGGCTTACAAAGGTGTAAGGCAGAGACAGCAGCATGGACTTCTGTCCGCCGTAGCTGGTCAGTGCGAATGCGGAGATACGGGAAATATCGATGGTGCCGCCGCCGCCCAGCATGGTATCCAGAACGTCGTTCTCGGAACCGAGAACACCGCTGGCCTGCAGGTCGATCTTGATGGTGCCGCCAGATCTTGCTTCAACTTCTTCTTTGAACTTCTGGTCGGTCATACCAACGATGGTATCCAGAGGGTTAACCTCAGCCATGGTCAGTACGATGGTTTCTGCTGCCGGAGCGGTAGTCTCAGCGGTAGCGGTGTTGTCTGTGGTAGCGGTGTTGTCTGTGGTAGTGGTTGTGGTAGCTGCTGCGGAATTGTCCGCAGCGGGTGCTGTGGTGGTCTCAGGTGCGGTCACGCCACATGCTGCCAGGCTCAGTACCATAGCTGCAGATGCCAGAACTGCTAAAAATTTTTTCTTCATTTTTTCATGCCTCCCATAAATATCTGTGTTTCAAAAACACAACTCTTTCTGACAATCCTATCTTAGGTGATGGGCGGGCATGTTTCTATCGCAAATATTTAACATCGGATAGCAAATTTTTAGCATTGTCCGATCATCGGAAGGTAACGCACTCTGTTGTCAGGTTTTTTTCCAAAGTGTGTACAAATTCCGTAAGGCCCTTTTCATCTGCCTCGTCGAACCGTTCCTTCACCGGGCTGTCGATATCCAGGACCCCGATGACCGCTCCATCCTTGTGGATGGGGATCACGATCTCGGATTCGGAGGCGCTGTCACAGGCAATGTGTCCGGGGAATAAGTGAACATCCGGCACACGCTGTACCTGATCTTTTTCCACGGCGGTGCCGCAGACACCTTTTCCCACTTTGATGCGGATGCAGGCCACTTTCCCCTGGAAGGGTCCCAGGAGAAGACTTCCTTTATCCATGAGATAAAAGCCGGCCCAGTTTAAACGGTCCATGCTCTGATAGATCAGAGCGGATGCGTTAGATAACAGGGGGATAAATCCCGGCTCTTCCTGTGCCATGCCTTCCAATTGCAGGTTCATTGTTGTGTAATCCATAGTACTATTCCTCTGCATTTCTTTAGTAATTGCAAAATTCCCGGCCCGCCGGGCCGGGAATCTGTCATGTTATTTATTTGATCAGTGCGTGCCATTCCTGCAGGGATTTGATCTGGCCGGTTCCCAGTTTCTTTACCTGACCGATACCATCCGCTGCGGCTTTTGCTCCCGTTACGGTGGTGATGTAAGGGATCTTTGCCTTGATGGCAGTTTTTCTTAAATAGCTGTCGTCGTGAAGGGCGCCCTTTTCGATGGGGGAGTTCACGATGAGCTGGATTTCTCCGTTGGTGATGAGATCCTGAACGTTGGGCCTTCCTTCGTACTGCTTTAATACTTTGGTCACGGGAATGCCTGCTTCTTCGATGAGTCTGCAGGTATCGCCGGTAGCAAGGATCTTAAATCCGTCGTCGGAAAACTTCTTTGCGATCTCCACCGCATCGGGTTTGTCCTGAGTATTTAAGGAGATCAGCACGTTTCCTTCCATGGGCAGGGTAGCTTTTGCAGCTTCCTGAGCCTTGAAGAATGCTTCTCCCGCATCCACGGAAAGTCCGAGAACTTCTCCGGTGGATCTCATTTCGGGTCCTAATACGGGATCCACTTCCGGGAACATGTTGAAGGGGAATACCGCTTCCTTCACGCCGTAGTAAGGGATCACGGTGTTCTTTAATTCCTTCACGGGAGAGGGTCTTCCCGTCAATTCTCTGGTAATGATATCGGTAGCGATGGGCACCATGCGGATACCGCAAACCTTGGAAACCAGGGGCACGGTACGGCTGGCTCTGGGATTTGCCTCCAGTACGTATACGGTACCGTCTTCGATGGCATACTGCATGTTCATCAGACCAACCACGTTCATTTCCACTGCGATCTTCTTGGTGTATTCCCGGATGGTCTGTAAGTTCTCTTCCGAAATATGCTTGGAAGGCAGGATGCAGGCGCTGTCACCGGAGTGGATTCCTGCCAGCTCGATGTGCTCCATGACTGCGGGAACAAAAGCATCTTCTCCGTCGCTGATGGCATCTGCTTCACATTCCAGTGCATTGTGCAGGAAGCGGTCGATGAGGATGGGTCTGTCGGGTGTTACACCAACAGCCGCTTTCATGTATTCGGTAATGCTCTCTTCATCCCGGACAACTTCCATACCGCGGCCGCCCAGTACATAAGAAGGTCTTACCATCACGGGATAGCCGATCTTTGCGGCAATGGCCTTTGCCTCTTCCACGGTAGTTGCCATTCCGGATTCCGGCATAGGGATCCCCAGTTTATCCATGACTTTACGGAACTGGTCTCTGTCTTCCGCAAGGTCGATCACTTCCGGTGTGGTTCCAAGGATGTTCACGCCCTCTTTTTTCAGCTTCGCAGCCAGGTTCAGAGGAGTCTGTCCGCCAAACTGTGCGATAACGCCCACGGGCTTTTCCTTATGGTAAATGCTCAGTACATCTTCCAGAGTCAGAGGCTCGAAGTACAGCTTATCGGAGGTATCGTAGTCCGTGGATACGGTCTCGGGGTTGCAGTTTACGATGATGGTCTCAAAGCCCAGTTTCTTTAAGGACTGTGCAGCATGTACGCAGCAGTAGTCAAATTCGATACCCTGACCGATCCTGTTGGGGCCGCCGCCCAGGATCATGATCTTCCGGTTGGAGGTCACAGGATTTGTGGCACCCGGGTTCTCTGCATAGGTGGAGTAATAGTAAGCGCTGTCCTCTGTTCCGCTGACATGTACGCCGTCCCACTCTTCCACAACGCCCAAGGCCTCTCTGCGATGACGCACATCATCCTCGGTAACATCAAGGATCTTTGCCAGATATCTGTCGGAGAAACCGTCTCTCTTTGCTTTGGTAAGAGCCTTGTCGAACTCTTCTCCGCAGGAAGCATCGATCTTACCCCCAAGCTTTCCCTTGAAGGTCATCAGGCTCTCTTCTTCCTCCACCAGTTCCTTCATCTCGTTGATGAAGTAATGTTTTACCTTGGTGATGTCGAAGATCTCCTGGGTGGTGGCGCCCTTTCTCAAAGCTTCATACATAATGAAGTGACGCTCGGAGGAAGGAGTGATGAGCAGTCTTAACAGCTCCTCTTTGGAAAGTTCGTTGTAGTTCTTCACATAGCCGAGACCATAGCGATCTTTTTCCAGAGATCTCACTGCCTTCTGGAAAGCCTCTTTATAGGTACGGCCGATGCTCATGACTTCACCCACTGCTCTCATCTGGGTGCCCAGTTTGTCATCCACGCCCTTGAACTTTTCAAATGCCCAACGCGCAAATTTCACGACCACGAAGTCTCCGCCGGGTACGTACTTATCCAGGCTGCCATACTTGCTGTCGGGCAGATCCTTTAAGGTCAGGCCTGCTGCCAGTTTTGCGGAAACAAGCGCGATGGGAAAGCCGGTTGCCTTACTGGCGAGGGCGGAAGATCTTGAAGTACGGGGGTTGATCTCAATAACGATGACTCTTCCGGATACGGGATCATGGGCAAACTGTACGTTGGTACCGCCAATGACACCGATGTGTTCCACGATCTTGTAAGCCTGCTCCTGGAGTTTCTTCTGAAGATCCTCATCGATTGTGAGCATAGGTGCAGTACAGAAGGAGTCACCGGTGTGGATACGTACGGGATCCACGTTCTCGATGAAGCAGACGGTGATCATGTTGTTATCCTTATCCCGGACAACTTCCAGCTCCAGCTCTTCCCAACCCAGGATGGACTCTTCCACAAGTACCTGGCCGATGAGGGATGCCTGCAGGCCGCGGGCGCAAACGACTTTCAACTCTTCTTTATTGTAAACAAGACCGCCGCCGGCACCGCCCATGGTGTAAGCGGGACGAAGGACTACGGGGTATCCCAGTTCGTCTGCGATCTTTAATGCTTCTTCCACGCTGTAGGCAACTTCGCTGCGGGCCATTTCGATGCCCAGCATGTTCATGGTGTTCTTAAATTCGATACGGTCCTCGCCTCGTTCGATGGCGTCCACCTGAACACCGATGACCTGCACGTTGTACTTGTCCAGAACTCCTGCTTTGTATAATTCGGAGCACAGATTCAGTCCGGACTGTCCGCCCAGGTTGGGAAGCAATGCATCCGGTCTTTCCTTTTCGATGACTGCGGAAACCCTTTCCACATTCAGTGGTTCGATATAAGTGCGGTCCGCCATTTCCGGATCCGTCATGATGGTGGCGGGGTTGGAGTTCACCAGAACGATCTCGTACCCCAGGCTTCGGAGGGCCTTGCAGGCCTGTGTGCCGGAGTAGTCGAATTCGCATGCCTGTCCGATAACGATGGGACCCGAACCGATGATCAATACTTTGTGGATGTCTTTTCTCTGTGCCATGTTTTCTCTCCTCTGTTTTTTCTCGCGTATATAAGAAAAGAGAAATCGTAAATGAAATAAATCACTTAACGATTTCTCTTCTAAATGGACCAATATACAGTTGTCTTACCCGCGAGTAACGTTTTCATAAGGCTCCTGTTTCCGTACCTGATTTTTTGTTCTTAGGTAATTTATCACAGGTCATTATGAAATACAACCCATTTTCTTTTTTTCAGACAACTTGCGGGAATTCCCCTTTTTCTCTTCCCTTTCTTTATGCTTCCTCGGAGAACTCTTCCTTGCTGACTCCGCAAAGAGGGCACACATAATCTGCGGGAACATCCGCCCATTTTGTGCCGGGAGCTACACCGTGATCGGGATCACCTGCTTCTTCATCATACACAAACCCACATACATTACATACATATTTCATAGCCATACCTCCGTTTGAAAAAGGTTACCGTTACCCCTTCATTATATGGTAGGACAGCGATTTTTGGTAGAATAATCGGAAAAATCAGTTTATAATCGGAACAGGATTATCAGTTTCAGCATTTTTATAGGAGGGAATAACATGTCCGAATGGAAAAACTTTGATACCTTAACCTCATATAAGGAATTACAGAACGCGAAGAAGGTCGATCTTGCCACTGTCATGACCGGTGAGAACGGCGCAGAGCGCGTAAAAAAATACACCATCCCCATGGCAGCAGGGATGACCTTCAACTACGCTGCAAAACAGGTGGATGACGAGATCATCGATCTTCTCGTGAAACTGGCAAAGGAAGCCCAGCTTTCCGAAAAATACAAAGAGCTCTACAACGGTGCCGTGATCAATACCGGTGAAAAGCGTATGGTCCTGCACCAGCTCACCAGAGGCCAGCTTGGTGACGATGTGATCGCTGACGGCGTGAACAAGAGAGAGTTCTATATCAAGGAACAGAAGCGTATCGCTGAGTTCTCCGAGAAAGTACACTCCGGCGCCATCGCAAACGGAGCAGGTGAAAAGTTCACCACCGTATGCCAGATCGGTATCGGCGGTTCCGACCTTGGTCCCCGTGCAATGTACCTGGCACTGGAAGGCTGGGCAAAGAAGAATAACAAGTTCAAGATGGAAGCCCAGTTCATCAGCAACGTGGATCCCGATGATGCCACCGCAGTCCTTGACAAGATCGATGTGGCACACACCTTATTTATCCTCGTATCCAAATCCGGTACCACATTAGAGACTCTGACCAACCAGTCCTTCGTGATGGATGCCCTGAAAAAGAAGGGCTTAGATCCCGCAAAACACATGATCGCCGTTACTTCCGAAACCTCTCCTCTTGCAAAGAGCGATGATTATCTGGAAGCCTTCTTTATGGATGATTACATCGGCGGACGGTATTCTTCCACCTCCGGTGTCGGCGGTGCAGTTCTGTCCCTGGCTTTCGGTGCCGATGTATTTGCGGATTTCCTGGATGGCGCTGCAAGAGAAGACGGCCTTGCTAAGGATGAAGATCCCAGAAAGAACCCTGCGCTGATGGATGCCCTCATCGGAGTTTATGAGAGAAACTTCCTGGGTTATCCTTCCACCGCAGTACTTCCTTATTCTCAGGCACTTTCCCGTTTTCCTGCTCACCTGCAGCAGATGGATATGGAATCCAACGGTAAGAGCGTAAACCGTTTCGGCGAGCCCGTTAACTACGTTACCGGCCCCGTGATCTTCGGCGAACCCGGAACCAACGGTCAGCACTCCTTCTACCAGCTGCTCCACCAGGGTACGGACATCATCCCTCTGCAGTTCATCGCATTCAAGAACAGCCAGTGGAGAAACGATGTGGATATCGAAGGATCCGGCAGCCAGCAGAAACTGAATGCCAACGTAGCAGCTCAGATCGTTGCCTTTGCCTGCGGCAAGAATGACGAAAACCGCAACAAGGAATTCAAGGGCGGAAGACCTTCCTCCATCATCATCGGTGAGGAACTGGATCCCAAGGCTCTTGGCGCACTCCTTGCTCACTTCGAAAACAAAGTCATGTTCCAGGGCTTTGTATGGAACCTGAACAGCTTTGACCAGGAAGGCGTACAACTTGGTAAAGTCCTTGCAAAGAAAGTCCTTGCAAAAGAGACCGACGGTGCCCTTGCCGAATACAGCAAACTGCTGAACATCTGATCAGGTTGTAACCCGCTTCTACAGCAATCAAAAAAAGCTTCTGACCCGCCGTGGTCAGAAGCTTTTTTCATTCTTAGTATATCGCACCCACGCCCCTGTCAGTGTCCATGGTTGAAAGATTGTAAAGAACCAGGACGTCTTTGACTTCGGGATGATCCTTCACCCATTCCGTAATACTTCCGCGATAGTATCTTGGATCAAACACCCAAATGGTTTCATATTGATCGATCAGGAACGGGATCAGGGAATTTGCGTAACTGTCCTTGATCACAACGAGAGCGCGGCGATCCGTGCCGTCGGTCCTTTGGAGGTCGGGATCGTTATTCTTTATCGTTATCAGGGAATGCTGGTTATTCAGAAAGACCGAGTACTTGTCCTTCTTATCAAGATAATCCATGTTGTAAGGAGTATCAAAACATTCCCCGGTATCTTCGTATGTCACTGTGATATGATCTTTCCATTGAGGGGATTCATAAATTTCTATCGTATCCGGGCTTACGGAATAGTCCACGACTTTAGACCAGGTGGTACCATAAAACGAATCCGTAACAGAGGTCGTCTTTGAAAGAAGTTCTCTGTCTTCGGGAAGTTTCAGACAGGGAGCAAGGGCAAGATACCCCATGTACGCCCCGCCTGTTGTCCAGTGATGATCCGTCCGGTAAAAGAGGTTAAGGCCCAAGTCCTGACCTTCGCAAAGGGAATCAAAAATGCCTTCCACCATATTTATCTCAGACGAAAGATCTTTGATGCCATCCCGCATGTAGTTGAAAGTATCCTGCTGCATCGGACGATCGGTCTTTAAAAACGATCCCGGCATTTCATTTTCATAAAACCAGTAGGCGGTCGGAACCAGCATGACCGTAATATCGGCCGAAGTTATGCCATCACCCAGGCGACCCACGGCGTCTATGAATTTATCCGCGTTGACCGGCTTTTTATATTCGTCTATAAGTCTTGTATTACCATCTTCATCCGGAACATAGATAACCTTATTGATCACTTTTTTTCCTTCGGTGCGTGAAAAGCGGACGGAAAGCGACAAAAGATCATCCCTCAAGGGGAACTGATCCGATACAAAATCCTCAAACGAATCCATAAAAGAAAGATTGAAGATACTTTCAACCGAAGGAACAGGGCAGGAAGACAGAACCCTGTTCTCGTTTTCGGAAAATCCTTTTTGGGGTAAAAGAAGGAACATTGCAGCAAAGATAAAAAGAACCGCAACGCTTACGAATTCCGGTATGTACTTGATCAGATCCGGAAATGATTTTCTTTTCATCATCATCAAAACCTGAAATATAAAAACGGATTAAAGGAATCTCTTACAAGGTTTGCAATGCAGAGAATGAGCAGTCCTGCGCATATAAGACCGGCCGCAAACTGTATGACAGCGCTCTTTGTTTTTCCAAGTGTCCGGACATATGAGCGGATCTTTGGAAATACGGGGAACATGAATACGATCGCAAAAACAAGAATCGGAAGGTAATTTCCCACAGCCCATGCCAATTCGGGACCAAGCATCGCATTCCCGGCGGTTTTGAAAGCATACGATAGATATACAGCAAATGCACCCATATCCTCGAAATAGAAAATTCCAAAGCCGAATACCACGATCAGTAAGGTATAAATATGTTTGAATAATCGGGGCGCTTTTTCGAGGGATCTTCCCCAAACGAATTTTTCAAGTACCAGCATGGATCCGTGGTATATTCCCCAAAGAACATAATTCCAGAATGCTCCGTGCCAAAGACCGGTAAGGAACCAAACGATCGCAAGGTTTAAAAACTGCCTTGCTTTCCCTTTGCGGTTGCCGCCAAGGGGGATATAAACATAGTCCCTGAACCAGCTTGACAATGAGATATGCCAGCGCCTCCAAAAGTCCGTTATGGAAAGTGCGGACAGAGGATAGATGAAGTTTTCCTGAAAATGGAAACCCAGCATCAGTCCAAGTCCAATAGCCATATCGGAATAAGCGCTGAAGTCATAATATAACTGCAGGGTAAATACGAAAAACCCGAGCCATGCACCGGCAACCGATAAATTCTGAACGCCTCTTAAATAGTCCCATAAAGCACCAAGTTCATTGGCGATAAGGACTTTTCTGAAAAGCCCCATGAGAAATCGTCGAAAGCCGTTTACAAAATGATCCGGTGTTGTTTTTCTTTCTATCAGTTCTTCATTGATCAGTGAATAGCGGACGATAGGACCCGCGATCAGCTGCGGGAACATTGAGATGTATGTCAGATATCGGAAATAGTTTTTTTCTGCTTTGACTTCTCCCCTATATACGTCTATGGAATAGCTGGTTGTCTGAAAAGTATAAAAACTGATACCGATTGGAAGTGCGATCCCGGGAAGCGCAAGGGATGTTTTGCAAAGGGAATTCACCGTACCGACGAAAAAGTCGGCATATTTCATGATTCCGAGCAAAGAAAAGTTGATGAACAATGAGATGACAAGGCACAGTTTTCTGATAGACGGGTGATCCTTAAATCTTTCCAAAAGAAGACCGTCCGCATAATCAATGAATGAAGACAGGATCAGCAAAAAGACGCATTTAGGCTCACCCCAGGCATAAAAAAACAGACTGAACGCTAGAAGTATGCCGTTTTGAACGGCGATACCGAGTCGATCAGTCTTTTTCTTATGAAACCTGCCACATATCACCCCTGCCGGAAAATAACACAGCAGGAGTGCTGTCAGGAAAAAGATCAAAAAAGGAAGACTGGAAAAAACCATGGGCTATTCTTTCTATAATGAACTGTTTATGATAGACAGGATCGCGTCTCTGTCCTTATGGATGATAAGATCGATATTTTTGCCGTTCCGGCGCACCTTGGCGGCTTTCACAAGCTCGTTAGCCTCGGGATTGTAATTTTCTAGTTCAATGCTCATCTGCTCCAGGAGCATATTCAGTCCGCTGACTACTTCATCGGCAGAAGCCTCATCTTTTAATCTGATGAGGATGATGGAATCTGCGGAAGTTGAATCCAGACAAGAAGCAAATACATAGTCTTCAAGTTTTGAAGCATCTATACCATAATAGTTGAGCATAAAAGCTGCATCGGCAAAATACATCTCCGGAAGCGCTACGCTTCCTGCGATCTTATTGTAGACATCTTTCAAAGCGACCGCAGCCTTTTCGTTTTCCACGACTTTGGTTTCTTCTGCAACGGGAGCATCATCGGAACCGGTCTTTGCAGTATCCCCATTATCACTTTCTTTGCTTACATCTTCGGTTTCCTCCTTCGGAGTTTCGGTAGGCTCTGCCGCCGTTTCCTCCTTCGGAGCTTCGGTAGGCTCTGCCACCGCTTCTTCTTTTGTTTCCTCTTTTGAAGCTTCGGTAGCAGCAGTTGTCTCGCCGGCTGCTTCAATTTTATTTTCTTCAACAACGGATGTTTCTGATCCCAAAGGAGCAGATGCTTCATTTTTCTGACATGCCCCTAACACCAAAAGAGATAGTATCATTCCCGGTATGATGATCTTTTTATATGCTTTTTTCATGATCTATTATTCTCCCAATGCATATGAAGTAAACAGAGGATCCCAGACCTCCGAATAAGCAGCGTACGTCTGATGTACATAACGATCGGAACAGTATTCGGGGATCAGATCTCCGTTTGAATTAACGAGATGCGAATTAAGATCTATGTAATAGAATCCCCGTTCCTTCGCACCCTGCAAGAGCAAAGAGTTGTAAATCTGGATCGTGTAGTTGGTCATTGCTCCTTTGCATGTCCCTGCATATACCGGAGACATGCTTATGATATGTATCTCTTTTCCCGGATTGTATGCTTTTATCCTGTCAGCAAGAGCCAGTACATCCTGCGAAGCAAGAATTACGTTTTTTACCACAAGATCATTTGTCCCGAACATGATAAACACACGGTCAACATCCATTTGTGAGATCGATGTCCAGACAGGCTGTTTCTTTCCTCTGAAGATCGGGTGAAGCTCATCGTTTGCATTTAATGCATGGGCTGCGGAATAGCTTGCAGCTGCTAGAAATGTGCTTGGAGATACAGGTGAACTTTTCTGCTTGGCAAGATAGTTTCGATATCCGGCCAAAACGGAGTCGCCTACAAATACTGATCTTGCATAATATGATGCTGCATAATACAATTCATCACTTGAAATGGTGCGGCTTTCGTTAGCCGAAGCTGTCTGACTTATTTTTTCGGCACCTGCATAAGGAAGACGACCTTCTTTTTTACCTATTGTTACGTAGTGAAAGTACATCAGATACGCATTGTCACTGCCGAAAGCAACTACAACGTCTGGGTTGTTTGCTGCATAGAATCCCGCATCAAAGTTAGCCGAAGATGCCTGACTTGTCATATCTGCGCCTGCATAAGGAAGACGGCCTTCTTTTTTGCCGGATGTTACGTAATGCACGTACATCAGATCCGCATTGACACTGCCATAAGCAGCCACAACATCAGGGTTGTTTGCTGCATAAAATTCCGCATCAAATAATGAGCCGTCCGGCATAACTATGGGTGCAGCTAACGCGGTGGTGCTTAAGGTAGTGATAAGAACGGCTGCGGCAAGCAAAGATGCAAGCTCTTTTATCCGTCTTTTGCAGAGTTTCTTGAACATTCTTTAAATTCCCCTCGATTTCGTTATTATCTAATTAAATCTGATACCAAAGAAGACAACGATATCGGCAACATCTACTGTAGTACCATCTTCTAAATGCTCGATACCGGCAACCGCAGTGGCAGTTCCTTTTATCGTTCCATTATCAAGTACAAAATTTATGTCAGGATCAGGATAAGTCAGTAAAGTCGCAGCCTTAAAATTATGTGTTGCATTATCCGGACATTTTATTTCGAAATCAAATCTTTTACCAAGAAATTGTTTCTCAAGAGGTACAGTAAAGCAAAATTCATATGCCTTAGCAAACTGTATGTCATAGTACGCATCTCCATATGGTTCATGAACAATCTGCGCATTGCCATCCACTATGAATTCAAAGTTACCAAAATCAGTCGCACCTTCTTCATTCCAGCTTATTCCCCTTCCATCGGGTCCGGATGTTATTTTGCCGTCATATTTAATATAGATGTCGTAATGCTTCGAGGCAGCAGACGCTTCCTGGGAGTTGTTTGCCACTGCAGTAGTAGAAGCCGCGGTTGCCGTGATGTTATAAGTAAATGTTGGATTGACGGATGTTCCGTAGAATGCGATCCCCTCTTTTACAAATCCAAGATTGGTCAGATTTTCGGCATCGGCAGGATTCTCCGCAGAGAAAAGATGCTGTCCGGTAAGGGGATGATTCCATCTGTAGATGGGTGTTCCGCTAGTTCCTACAAAATATGCGATCCCTTCATCTTTCCAACCCTGGTCGACAAGCTTGTCGATCTCAGACTGAAGAGATGTATACAGATGGCTTGCATTTACAGGATTAAGGAGCCTGTGTACAGCGGTTCCGTTTGAGGGAAGGGTTGCGACCACTCCCTGATAAACCCAGGATGTTGCAGGAAGATCCTCTTTGTCTTTATTGATGGTGTACAGAAGCTCCCCCGTTCCCCTGTTAAAGAAACAGTGCATCTCACCATCCGCCGCATACGCCTTCAAAGAAGGCAGGATCATGAAGGCTGCTGCCATCAATGACATAACGATCGCATTTCTCAAAAAATTCTTCATTTTAGAAATTCCCCTCTTTCTTTTTATTTTTTGAATTTCAAATTATTACTTTATGTTAAATTCCACTTCTTCTAGGGATAGATCTCATTGATGGCATTACTGATCACCTGCCAGTACTGACTGGCATAATAATGAACTCCGTCCCCACTGTGTGCGTAAGTGTATCCTTTGTATTCTTCCCCTGTCAGCCGTCCGTTTTCGACAAACAGATCAAAGTCCTCTCTGCTGTCGTAGCAGTTGTCTCCGTAACCTATACTCCGAAAGAATTCCAATTCGGTATCATCATATTCGTCCATGATCGTTCGGAAGCTTTCATAAGTTTTTCCGTATTTATGAGGTGTGGTGATCAGGGCCATTGTATGTGGTGTCACAAATTCCTGCTGATCCAATGCTGTGATATTTTTTACCATAGCATCCACTGCCACATC
>JAFUUM010000101.1 GCA_017477805.1 Lachnospiraceae bacterium | reverse complement strand
TGTGATCAATGAGATCATCAGCAGATAGATCTTCATGGACTGCTGCAGGGTAAAACCGCAAAGGTAAAACAATGCGGGGACATAGAGCAGGAAGTCGCCGTAGAATACAGGAATGGCGACGCCGGCACCGTCCAGCCAATAGGTGTTGATCCGGACGGGAAATTCGCCGTTTATAAGGCCCTCTGCAATACCCTGGATCCGGGCCAGATGAAAGGCGGTATCGAGTCCGAAGTAAATGTAGGGTTTCCAAAAAAAGAAGAAAGAAAACACTGCGCCGGCGATCAGGAGCAGGGCTCTTGCCACGGAGCCCTTTTTGCCGGACTCAAGAGTCTTCAGTTTCCGGATCCACAGATAACAGGCATCTGCAACAAGAAATGTCAGGCACAGAAGGAGCCAGCCCTGTTTTCCGGTGGCAGCAGTCTGATATAGGGAGATCGTTCCGTACTCGCAGCTTCCGGGGAAGTTGCCCACGAGGATCCCGTCGGTCACGGGCCGTTTTACCCATAGTTCCAGAGAGTCTGTATTCTTCCAGGTGTAGAAATGGAGGGTGTCGGTCTGAATGGCCTGGGGATCTTCTTCGGAAATGACAGTGACTGCGTTGCCGCTATCGCTGCTTTGGAAGGCAAAATCCAGGCGGTAGGTCCCTTTCTTCAGGGAAAGGTTCTCAAACTCAGAAAACGTCGTTCCCGACCGCAGGAGAACATCGGATCTTTGGAAGGCGATGATCCCGGTGATCAGGGCAATGAGAAGCTCCAAAAGGAGTATGATGACCGCTATGTTTCTTCTTTGTTTAATGCGCTTTGTTTCCATACATTTCAGAATATCCCAAAGTTTGCGGAATGTCTAATAATACTGTATTATAGAGTGGCTTATGGAAAGCGTTAAAAGTGAGTGAGGGCGGGGATGTGAGCAAAATGGGAGACCGTATTTACGGGTTTTGCAGCCGTGTTTTATATGCGTTGTTCTTTCTGACGGTGATATATCTGCTTCTGCTGAGTTGTATGGTGACGGGAGTTATGGCCTATGAGGACCGCCATATCTTTTTTATCAAAGATGTGGGCCCGGTGTGGATCCTGATCGCCGCTTTTTTGATGTTTATTCTTGCAAAGATCCGTTGGAAAGCAGTCGGAGAGGCTGCACTGCGAAAAATCTGCATTATTTCGGCAGTTGTTTTTGTCGTGTTTCAGGTATGGGCGATCACATCCATTCACCTGATGCCGGCGTCCGATCAGGGCGTGGTATGGAATGCGGCAATGTCTTTCCTTCAGGGCGATTATGAAAAATGGATCCCCGGAAACTATATGGACATGGCACCGCATCAAAACGGTATGATGCTGATGATGTTACCCTTTGCTTATTTCTTCGGTGCAAAGGGCGCCATTTTGTTTCAGTGTTTTAATGTCTTGCTATTGGTCGCATTCTATGCTGCCCTTGGAGGGATCGCAGCGATTTATCGGGACAACAGAGCAGGGTATCTGACCTTTTTGGCATCGCTCCTGATCACCCAGCTTTGGACCCTTCCTCAACTTGTTTACGGTTATGTGGGGCAGATCTGTTTTTGTACCTGGGGTCTCTTTTTCCTGATCAGACTGGAACGGGAAAAGCGGCTTCGGGATTTTGTATTTTGTCTTCTTTGTTTTCAGATCGGTTTGGTATGGAAGAACAATGGGGCTCTTTTTATCATTGCGGCATGCCTTATACTCGTGATCGATGGGATCCGCAAAAAGCGGGCAGAATATGTCATCGCTTGCGTTATCCTTGGCGCGACTGCATGGCTAAACGGATTGGGTATCACAGCCTTGATCGAACTGATCACGGGGATCCACGGCGATGGCGGAGTGAACCTGCTGGGTTATTTGGTAACCGGGATCAATGACAGTTCTATTGCACCGGGGTGGTATAACAACATTCATATCCCCATTTATGAAGCACATCATGATGATCCGGCGTTGATGAACGCGCTGTTTTTGGAGCGGACGAAACAACAACTTTCGGCATTTAGTGAGGATAAACTTTTTGCAATCCGTTTTTTCTCGAGAAAACTGGCATCCACCTGGGCGGATCCCGCCTTTGGATTTTTTGCCATTATCTGCGGGCGAAATTTTGAGGGTTTGGCCTATGGTTGGAAGGACGTGTTTTATAATGGCGGAGTGATCAATACGCTGCTCTATGCCGCGTTTGATGCACAACAGGTGATCATGTACCTTGGTGCGGTGTTATACTGCGTTTGGAAGTTGAAGGATAAAAAGACGGGAGAACTTCTGGAACATGGGCACTTGCTGGTTGTCTTTTTTGGCGGCTTTCTGTATTACCTGATCTTTGAAACCCAGTCTTATGAGGTGATGGTATATTACCTGTTTTTGGTCCCCTACGCACTTTCCGGCATCGTAAGAACAATCCGGGCATTGGCGGAGAAGGCGGAACGCCGACTACCTTTTTCCGTACTCGGGGGACTTACCGCGCTGCTTGCGGGGCTAGTGTTTATCCCGTCCGATGTGGTGGACAATTCTTTCCGGATCGATGCGGATAACGCGGTGTATATCTGGTATTTTCAGAACGATGACGCCTGGAAGGCGGATACCTATCGGAAACAGTAAAAAGTGAGATTAGCAGATGAAAATCGTCAATAAGATCGGACAATTTATCTACGGACTGGGCAGCGGAGTCGTTTACGTACTTGCTGCCCTGATCGCGTTTTATCTGATTTATTTGAGCGCCTCCGTTACGGGCGCCATGGCATTTGAAGATGAGCATGTCTTTTTTATCAAAGACGTGGGACCGGGGATGGTCATGGGGATCCTTGCGGTGATCTCTGTGCTTGCGGTGATCTACAGACGGCATAAGGGCTTTTGGACTTCGGAAGATAAGGTGGTCTCTTTTCTGCGGGTTTTATCCGTGCTTTTGACCGTGGGGTTTGCCGTCCTTGGGTATTTCATCGTAAAAACGACACACCTTCGCCCGATCTACGATCAGGACTGGATCTTCCAGCATGCCGGGGAGTTTCTGCAGGGGGATTATCATTCCTGGCAGACCGGGGAGTACATGAACATGTTTCCCTTCCAGAACGGGATGGTGCTGTTCTTTCTGCCCTTTGCACGGCTTGGAGAAAACGGTGTTTTTGTTTTCCAGTACCTGAACATTGGGGGGCTGATCCTGTTAAATATCGGCCTGACGAAGATCGCACGGGAGTACTTTGGACGTGTCTGGGGCTACGGGACTTATATCGCGGCGACGCTGACCCTGCAGATGTGGGGGCAGATCACCTTCGTTTACGGGTTTTTGTGGCAGATCGCTTTCGGGATTTGGGGGATCTACCTGATGATTCGCTGGGCCAGGAAGCGGAAGATCGTTTATGCGGTATTTTCGGTCCTCTGCCTGGCCCTTGGGGCAGTCTGTAAGTACAACGGTGTGCTCTTTGTCATTGCCGTAAGTCTGGTACTCTTTGTTCGGATGCTGAAGCGGCGGGAGGAGAGCGTTCTGAGGGATGTTATTGTCCTGGCAGCTCTTCTTCTTTGCACCTTTGGGACCCTGGCAGGGATCCGGTTTTATTTTGCAAGCGTCACCGGCAGCAATACAAACCAGGGCATCAGCATGCGGGGGTATCTGGCTACGGGATTTTCCGAGAGTTCCATCGCCCCCGGCTGGTTTAACGATATCAATACCTCCGTGTATGAAGAATATGCCGGGGATCAGAAAAAGATCGAAGAGCGGTATGGGGAGATCGTTGCTGAGAAACTGGAACTGTTCCGGGTGGAGCCCGGATACGCCATGCGCTTTTTCGCCCGAAAGACGGCTTCCATGTGGGCTGAACCCGCCATGCAGTGCTTTACCAACACCAGTATCCGAAATCTGGATGGGAGTTTATCCCCGGCTTGGAAGGATGTTTTGTATAACGGCGGCATCGCCAATACGGTCCTTTATCTGCTGATGGACATCTGGCAGTCCTGCCTGTATTTCGGAGTACTGCTCCGGTTCTTCTGGATCGCAAAGTCCCGGAAGATGCACCGGGTCTTGAAAGAGGGAGATCTGCTGGTCCTGTTCCTTGGCGGCTTTATCTATCACTTTTTATTCGAAGCCCAGTGCTATTACGTCCTGCCCTATTTCCTGGCGCTGACGCCCTACGCCCTGAAGGGTTACGGGGAGACGGTCCGGGAGCTGGCGGAAGCAGGCTTCAAAAAGAGCAAGGGGGTGCGTTTTACCCTTATCGC
>JAFUUM010000100.1 GCA_017477805.1 Lachnospiraceae bacterium | reverse complement strand
GAGAAACAAAGGCAAAAAAACAGGCGATTTCAGCCGTGATCCGAAAAGCAGTGATCCGTTTCATGATGCCGCCTCCTTTCCGTAGAGCACGAAGATCTCCGTGTCCACATGAGCCTGCAGAAAGCGGATTGCCGTATCCACATCCTCATCCGGCTCCGGCGTGATGACGATGTAACTGTCAAGTCCCATGCTTTTTGAAATGCGGTCCTCCACCAGCGATGCAAAAGAATAATACCCCGCAGGTTTCGATAAGCCGATCCGCCGAAGGATCATCAGCAGATGGGCCCGTCCAAGACCTTCCCGCAGAAAATGAAGATCACCGTTGGAGTAAATGGCATAGGGGATCTTGTCCTCCTCTAACTGCTCACACACTGTCCGCGTAAGCGACAGGCAGTTTTCCATATACCGTCTGTTTTGTGTATTCATGTCAACAAGAAGGGTCACATTCTGGCCCACGGTATGATCAAAATTTCGCACCGTCAGTTTCCCGGTCTTTGCGGTCTGAAACCAGGAAATATACTTCATGGGCTCATGGCCGGTGTAATCCCGGTATCCCATGAGCATGGAGGGATCTTCATGGATAAAACGTCGTACGGAAGCATTCCCCTGAAGGCCTCCCAGGGTTTTGTACTCCAAAGCATCCGTTGTTTTTGCGGTACAGATCACCCGAACTCCCATATCCCAGGCATCGATGAGGGACGAAAGACCAAGGAGATCGCTTTTATCCATGTAACATCTTCCAAGGTCGAACATGCCACGCGTATTGACACTCAGGCGGATCTTTCCGGAAAAGATCCCGTGAGGCAGGAGATAAAACCTGTGATCCACGATATTTCCGGATAAATGACGATCTTTCCAGGCATCCTCCTCGCAGACCGTAAACACATCCTCCAGCTGCAATCCGAGGCCTACGGACAAAACCGGGAGAAATCCGGGATTTGCCACAACATACCGAAGGGTAAACACCTCTCCCGGTTCCACAAGATCCATGTCCAGAGAAAAG
The DNA here is from genome assembly GCA_017477805.1 of Lachnospiraceae bacterium. GTDB lineage: Bacteria > Bacillota > Clostridia > Lachnospirales > Lachnospiraceae > SIG336. Next base: position 772 of record JAFUUM010000100.1, on the reverse strand, counting down.
GATACCTTCAGGTTTCTGACATCATCCCGCCTGCTGATCAGTTCCAACGTGATCAGAATAACGATTGTAAACAAAAAGACGAATATGATCATACATTTTCCAGAGGGACTGCAACATCTTCCAGCATGTTGGAAATAACGGTTTCCGGCGACATATGACTGCTGTTTAAGACAATCAGGCGGTGGGGCAGAACGTAAGGCACCTCCTTTTTCACATCCTCCGGGATCACATAGTCCCTGCCATCAAAAGCCGCCGACAACTGACAAGCTGCCCGAAGGGCAAGCGTCCCTCTTGTGGAAACGCCGCAGGATAAGAGTTTACTCTTTCTCGTGTATTCAACAAGGTCCATGATGTAGCCGGCGACGTCATCTCCTACCCGAACATCCGTATAGGCATTCCGGAGTTTCAGGATCTCCTCTGTCGTCACCACCTGAGAAAGACTGCTCAGAATCTCTGCGGAACTTTCCCTGCGCATTACCGCCATCTCCTGCTCCCTGGTCATGTACCCAAGGGAAAACTTCATAAAGAAACGGTCCATCTGGGCTTCCGGAAGCGGGAAGGTGCCAAAGGATTCCACCGGGTTCTGGGTCGCCATGACCATGTAGGGTTCCTCCATGGGATAGGTTGTGCCGTCCACGGAAATCTGCTTTTCTTCCATGACCTCTAATAGTGCCGACTGGCTTCGGGGCGTAGCCCGATTGATCTCATCCGCAAGGACCAAATTCGTAAAAAGAGGACCTTTCCGGAATTCAAATTCTCCCTGCTTCTGGTT
>JAFUUM010000099.1 GCA_017477805.1 Lachnospiraceae bacterium | reverse complement strand
TGTACGGATGCCGGTCCGATTTCGGATCCGATCCCGGAGACCGCATACAGGCCGATCTTGGCTCCCACCCAGGTATGGTCCTTGGGTGCAAAAGGATCACCGGCTGTTGCATATTTCATGCCGTCCGTGCTGTAGGAAAAGACCGTAACGGGCTTTTCATCCTTCACGTTTTGGAAGGTGGACACTTTACCATTAAGGCGATAGTCCATGCGGAAGGTAACGCTTTTTGTCATATCCGGAAGGGTACAAAGTTCTTTAACCTGTTCCGATTTATCTTTGTCTCCGCCAAGGCTTTCTCCCAGGCAGAGGATCAACTTTTCTTCCTTTGTTTTCCGGCATTCCAGGAAACAATACTGGCCTCCGGTCATCATCAGACCGGATCTGTCTCCGGGCCTTAAGTCACGGATATCCAGTTCCAAGTCAAATGTAAATTCCGGGCGATCCAGTTTTCTCGTCAGGACGTTACTGCAATTCCATAAAACGGGATTGGCAGCCCCGGTTGGATTCAGTGCATTGAGACGCAGCCGCCTTATTTTCTTGCAGGCGTCGCTCCCATCTTCTGTCGAATCCACGATTTCGGAAAACTCCTCCCGGTGATCTCCCATCCACTGCCAGTGAAGGTCGAGTTTTCCGGTTTCATCGATCAAAGAATGATAAGATGCCTCTGATGCGATACCGCCTTCGTAGGTGTTGTTCTTCCGGTCTGCCGGCTCTGCTGCACCATCCGTGAACGCAGGTTCCGCAGCTTTCGGTTCCTCACCCATCTCCATCTCAAAGGAGCTGACAGGGGTTCCGATGCCGTTTTCATCTTCCACGCCGAACACGGGCCAGCCGTCTTTCCAGGTAACGGGCTGCAGATGGCAGATCCTGCCATAGGGACCAAGGTCCTGGAAATGCAGGAAGAACTCTTCTCCGTGAACAGTCTCTACCAGCGCACCCTGATGAGGGCCGTTGATCAGAGTATCTCCCTGATGGAGCACTACTTTACATTCGTAGGGTCCGTAGAGTTCTCTTGAACGGATGCAAAGCTGATGGCCGAAGGTAACACCGCCGGCGGGAGCAAAAATGTAATACCAGCCGTCCCGCTTCATGACTTTGGGGCCTTCCACCGTTACTGCGGGAGCCGTCTTTTCATCCGGTTTCTCTCCAACACCGCCCCGAAACTGCAGGGCATTATTCTCTCTCATGGAAGCATCCACAAGATTTCCGTTAAAGAGAAACTTATCTTCGGAAACAGCCTCCCGGCCGTCTTTTGATAATTCAAAGATCCCGAGAACACTCTTAAACCCGATGCGGCTCTTGGCATAACCGTGGATCAGGAAGCGCCTTCCATCCTCATCCTCAAAGGGACAGGGATCGATAAGACCTTTTCCGGGGAGCACGCAAACGGGAGCGTCCCAATCCGGATGAAAATCTTCAAAACACCGGATATCCTCTTCAAGGATCTCGGAACTTCTTACCACAAACAGTCCTTCATCCGGCATGCCGTAATAGATGTGCAGCCGATGATCAAAGTACCGGATGGCGGGTGCCCAGACGCCCTGAGAATGTCTGGGTTTTTCAAAACCTTTTCCGAGATTTTCCACCGCATGATCCCAAAGGGTCCAGGTCACCAGATCATAACTTAATAAAACGGGCAGTCCCGGTGTGTAATTAAAAGAAGATGCGGTCATCACATACAGGTTCCCGAGACGAATAGCATCGGGATCGGAATAATCCGCAAACAGTATGGGATCAGTAAAGTTTTTCTTC
>JAFUUM010000098.1 GCA_017477805.1 Lachnospiraceae bacterium | reverse complement strand
TTACTGTTCATTTTGATGTATCGCATACCGATCTCATCACCGTAATACAGGAAAGGAACACCGGGCAGAGTAAAGATCACCGCATAAGCAAGTTTTAATTCATCCTGAGAAAGGGTCACCGTATTTCGGGGCGTATCGTGGTTACAAGTCATAAAACTGATATAACCGTCCCTCTTTGTTTCTTCATATTTCGGCAGATAATCTTTTAAGAAACGGGTGATATCACCGCCTGCATCTTTTTTAAAGTAGCTGTGATCTCCCCCTTCCGTCTGATAATCCCGAAGTAAGGTGTGATAACCGTTCCCCCAGTGATTCAGATAAAAATCCATATGGAAGCCGCCGCCTGTTAAGGCCTGTTTGGGATTACACCATTCGGAGACCATGGCAGCATCCGGATAATCACGATCCAACATTTCTCTGATCTCCCGCCAGATCGCCGCGGTAGCACTCTTGTTTTCATCATCTTCCTTAACAAGGGAATCCGCCATGTCTACACGGAAGCCGTCACAACCTTTATCAAGCCAGAAACGCATGATATCTTTCATCGCTTCTCTGGTGGCGATGGCATCAGGGTCGTTGATCCCCTTCTGCCAGGGTTCCGTAGGATGAAGCCATCCATAATTTAATGCAGGCTGGCTGGCAAAGAAGTTTAACATATAGCATCCGTCACGATCCGACATTCCGCTGATGTACAAATGATCTTTGATCCCATGGAATGCACCATCGGTCCAGATGTATCTTCCGCTGTATTCATTTTCTTCCGCTTCCTGGCTTTTCCGGAACCATTCATGCTGATCGGAAGTATGGCCGGGGACAAGATCCAGAAGGACTTTGATCCCACGGTTATGTGCTTCACCGAATAATCTGCAAAGATCCTCGTTGGACCCGTATCTGCTGGCGGTCTTTTTATAATCTCTGACATCATAGCCTGCATCCATAAAAGGAGAATCATAACAGGGATTGATCCAAAGTGCATTGCATCCAAGGGACTTCACATAGTCCAGCTTTTCAATGATCCCCTGAAAATCTCCGATCCCGTCTTCGTTGGTGTCATAAAAAGACTGGGGATAGATCTCATAAAATACTGCATCTTCTAACCAATTGGGCATAACATATTCCTCCGAAATTAATTACTGATTTATTTTTGAATAATGATTTTGTATGACGGATCATTCATCAAGAAGATGAGTGATCTTACCATCGGCAAAGATGGTGATCTTTCCTTCTCCGTCTTGCTTTGCTGCCTTTAAACGTTTTTTCAGTTCCGCATCCGGAAAACGATCCGTGTTCAAAAATACGCTGTCTACATGACAGGCTCTGGCAATCCCCACATCACTTTGAAAATCATTTCCTACCATGACGGACTCTTTTCCATCCAGGTGATATTCTTTCAATAGGCTTAGCAGGAACTCGGGCTGTGGCTTCTTCATTTTCAGATCCGATGAGACATAGATCCCGTCAAAAAGTTTCGGTAAGCCCAGGACCTCCATTTCCGAAAAGGTAAAGGATCTTTGGGCGTTGGATAACAGGTAGATCTTAGCGCCCTGTTTTCGAAGTTCCTTTAAGGTTGTCAACGTACCTGGATAAAGACGGAAGTGTTTTCTTGAGGTGATCCGGAAAAAGTGTGCCGTATCCACGGACCAGGTATCAAGTTCCGGAGATGCTAACAGATGATCTCCTGCTTCCGATGAATGTTTCTTTGGTGCCTGAAGAAGCAGTTGTCCGAAAATCTTTTCCAGTTTGATCTCTGGATATCTGCAGTCGATCTTTTTCTTCTTCAATTCGGATATCAGTCGTTTTTCTTCCTTTTTGATGAGGCTGTTATAGTTTTCTTTTAAACTCTCGGCAGTATAATCCGCTCCAAAACAGGCATAATAATCTGCCATCTTTTTCCAGAACGCTTTACTGTATTCATCAGTTCGAATATCCACAAGGGTTCCGTAAAGATCAAAAATATAATTTGTATATTTCATGTTACGCTCGTTATTCCAATTTGTATTATTATTTTGTCATGACCGCAATGGACATAGCCGGAAGGGTTACGGTCTTATCTTCGGCCGTAACAACATCTTCACCGGTTAACAGGACTGCGGATAAAGTTTGAAATTCAATGGCAGATCCGCTCAGAGTAACAGACTCGGTTTCACTACCGGTATTGATCAGGATCAGGATCTCAGATCCGGTATTA
>JAFUUM010000097.1 GCA_017477805.1 Lachnospiraceae bacterium | reverse complement strand
TCCGTTATTGTTGTTCTAAACTGAAAGGACATTATATATGAAATTACCTATCGTTGCAAGCCTCATCATCCTGGTGGCGATGCTGGCTCTCCGGATCCGATACTTAAACCGGGCGGATGAAAAAAGCCTTGCAGCTTACATGAAACGGGAAGAGGAAGCCAACAACGTCCGAAAACGTTCCCTGGAAGACCTGGACTACGTAAAGATCGACCAAAGTAAGCTCCCCATGACCACCTTAAAAGACGATCCCGAGATCGCCGCGATCCATAAAAAGCTCTCCGATCTTTCCGGAAAGAAGATGCTGAACCTCGCCGGCTTATCCAATACGGACTTAAAGTTGGAGTATGGCACCGCCAATATCTCCGTTCTCACGGAGTATGACGAAAACTATATGCAGCTGGTGACCCTTTTGCAGAACTGGGCAGAGCAGTTGATGCAGCAGGGAAAAGAACTGGATGCCGGTCAGGTGCTGGAATACGCTGTGGAGATCGGTTCCGACGTGGTCCCCACCTATCAGATGTTGGCCGGTCTCTACGTCAGCCATGGCCGCATGGACCTGGTGGAAGAGTTAAAAACATCTGCCGAAGACATCCGCTCCTCCGCAAAGGAAAGGATCTTAAAAGAACTGGATAAAGTAACTTCCCTGGACAAATTATTAGAGTGATCGCCATCGGTACCGATCCGTACCGACGAAGATCACTCTGTTTTTTTGTTCTATTTGACTTTCTTCCCGCATCCACGACAGATATCCTTTAAAAAACATTCACTGCAATTGGGCGTCGGAGCCTTGCAGATCTCTCTTCCCAGGGCGATACCCTGAAGATTCCAAAGGATCCAGTGATCCTTCGGAAGCTCTTTCATCAGCGCATACTCCACCTTAACGGGTTCTGTTTCCTTCGTCAGGCCAAGGCGTCTGGAAATACGGCCCACATGGGTATCGACAACGATACTGGGCTCATGGAAGATGTTTCCCCGGATCACATTGGCGGTCTTTCGTCCAACCCCGGGAAGTTCCGTTAACAGCTCGATCTCATGAGGCACGGTTCCGCCGTACTCTTCCCAGAGTTTCCGGGAACAGGCGATGATGTTCTTTGCCTTATTATGGTAAAAGCCCACGGAATGGATCACTTCTTCAACATCGGCAAGCTTTGCCTCCCCAAGATCTTTGGGGGTGGGATAACGGCGAAAGAGTTCCGGCGTCACCATGTTTACCCGCGCGTCCGTACACTGGGCAGACAGGATGGTGGCGATCAAGAGCTGCCAGGGATCCTCGTGCTCTAAATAGCACACAAGGTCCGTACCGTAGTGCTCATCCATTCGCTTTAAGATTTCCGTGGTCCGTTCCTTTTTGTTCACTTACAGGCTCTCCACAAAACGCATAAATGCTGCTTTTCCCTCAGGGGTCCGCTTATAGACTCCCGCATCCTCCAGTACTTTGGAGAACACGATACCGATCTCCTTCTGCAGGACGTCATCGATATTGCTCTCATCCAGCTTCGGATAGTTGCCCTTCCATTCATCCACCCAGTCGGCATGCTTTTCAAGGACTTCGTCGGCCCGCAGGTCAGCACCTTTCAGAATGGCTTCCTTCAAGGCTGCCATCTCGGATTTTAATCTCGAGGGCAGGACCGCAAGACCCATGACCTCGATAAGGCCGATGTTCTCCTTCTTGATGTGATGAAGGTTTGCATGAGGATGGTAAACACCAAGAGGGTGTTCCTCGGTGGTAATGTTGTTTCGAAGCACAAGATCCAGCTCGTACACACCCTTGTTCTCCCGGTATCTGGCAATGGGAGTGATGGTGTTGTGGGGCTCCCCGTCGGTCTCCGCAAAAACAAAGGCCGCTTCGTCAGTATAGCCTCTCCAGACTGCAAGGATGTGATCCGCAAGGGCAATGATCCGATCCGTGTCGGTTCCGCTTAAGCGGATAACGGACATGGGCCATTTGACAATGCCCGCATCCACGTCTTCAAATCCTTTGATCTTAAAGGTTTCCTCCACACCGGCCTTTGCCATGGCGAATTCATAATGTCCGCCCTGGAAGTGGTCATGGCTGAGGATGGATCCGCCGACAATGGGCAGGTCCGCATTGGATCCCACAAAATAATGCGGGAACTGCTTTACAAAATCAAAGAGTTTGCAGAAAGCATTAT
>JAFUUM010000096.1 GCA_017477805.1 Lachnospiraceae bacterium | reverse complement strand
CATTTTTAATCTCCTTCCATATGGTTCATTATAATAGATGATCCGGTAATCGAAAGGGGTGAAGTATTTTTGATCAAATTGTATAACTAATTGATTTTGTTTGCTCAAACTGTTAGAATATTATTCAACTATGGTACTTATGAAACTTGTTGTCAGAATGATTCAGTGTATGTTAGGGGGAGCAGTACATGAGTTTGGTCAGAACGAACGAAAATTGTATCGGTTGTAACCGTTGTGTCAGAGCCTGCAGTTGTATCGGTGCCAATATTGCCTCGGAACTGGAAAGAGGAAATATCATCGAAGTCGATCCCAAAAAATGTATCGCATGCGGCGCCTGTATCGATGCCTGCGAGCATAACGCCAGAGAGTACCTGGATGATGTGGAGACTTTCTTTGAAGATCTGAAGAAAGGCAAGAAGATCTCTGTATTGATAGCACCTGCATTTCTTGCAAATTATCCCAAAGACTATACCAAATATCTCGGCATGCTGAAAAAACTGGGTGTAAACCGTTTCATCAGCGTTTCTTTTGGTGCCGATATCACTACCTGGGCTTATATCAAGTACATCACCGAACATCGTTTCTACGGCGGAATTTCCCAGCCCTGTCCTGCAGTGGTGGGTTATATTGAGCGTTACGTTCCTGAGCTTCTCCCCAAGCTGATGCCGGTTCAGAGCCCCATGATGTGTTCCGCAATCTATACCAAGAAATATCTGGGCGTTTCCGACGCTCTTGCATTTATCAGTCCCTGTATCGCCAAAAAGAACGAGATCGACGATCCCAACAATCACGGTTACGTTTCCTATAACCTGACTTTTTCCAAGTTGGTTGCCTATCTGAAAGAACATCCCGTAAGCGGCGCCCAGCCTTATACCGATGAGATCGAGTACGGTCTTGGATCTATTTATCCCATGCCCGGTGGTCTGAAAGAAAACGTATACTGGCTCCTTGGGGATGATGCGCTGGTTCGTCAGATGGAAGGCGAAAAGCACATGTATGAGTACCTGCAGCGCAACAAAGACCGCATTAAGGGCGGACGCACTTCCTATTTGTTCGTGGATGCCTTAAACTGCTCCGGCGGATGCTTATATGGTACCGGTGTGGATAACCGGAAGACCATGAACGAAGAAGTCTTTGAAAGCATCCAGAAGATCAAAGCCGACAGCAAGAACGAAAACAAGAGATCCGCATGGGGCAGAAATCTTACTCCGAAGAAGAGACTGGATGCCCTGAACAAGCAGTTTGCTGATCTGAAGTTGGAAGATTTCATTCGCAAATATACGGATCGCAGCAAGGATTGTGCTTACAAGATCCCTACCGATGCGGAGATCGAGGCGATCTTCCACAGAATGCGGAAAGACGCCCCCGAAAAGAAGCATATCGACTGCGGATGCTGCGGTTACGATACCTGCCGCGATATGGCCATCGCCATTTACAACAAGTTCAGCCATCGTCGTAACTGTGTTCATTACATCAAAGACAGAGCATATGAAGAGAAGGATAAAGCAGTTGCCCTGGCAGATCAGGTACAGAGCGTTCAGGATGAGATGAAAGATAAGAAGGCTTCCGTTGTGGATGAGATCAACGAAAACTTTACCAATCTCCTGAATTCCTTTGAGCAGATTGAGACCGTCAGCGCCGATAACGCCAGAGAGACCGGCCGGATCTCCGAATCCATGCGTGAAGTGGATGACTTTGCACGGAACTTAAAGACCGTGATCTCCTCCATTGACGGCCTGCTTGAAAAGCTTGGTGCAAATAACGCAGACGTTATCTCCATCTCCAGTCAGACCAATCTGCTGGCTCTGAATGCTTCCATCGAAGCAGCCCGTGCGGGAGAAGCCGGAAAAGGCTTTGCCGTCGTTGCGGAAGAGATCAAGAATCTTGCCGAGAATTCCAAGACCACGGCCGATGACAGTAATAAGAACAATAACGACATCAAGGAAAGTATCAATAAGCTGATCCTGGAGTCCGAACATCTCATGGAGATTGCGGAAAGCGTCAATGCACGTGCCGGTAAACTTGTGGAAACCTCTGCGGAAACAACGAAATCCATCAAGACCATGAAGGCCCTGACAAATGATGTGGAAGATTCCCTAAAACAGGTTCTTGAATCCTAAGCTTGATCCCGTGATGTGATCAAAAAAATTATCGTAAAAGAGGAAAATATTATGAGAAAAACAGTGAAAAAGATCGTAAGTACAGTTGCTTTGCTCGCACTCATCCTGGTAAGCGGATGCGGCAAAGCAGCTGAAAAAGCTGATGATGTTACCGTACGTGTGGGGTCCTTAAAGGGCCCCACATCTATTGGGATCGTAAGGATGATCCATGAGAAGGAGAATAACACCAAATATTCCTTTACCATGGAAACCCAGGCCGATTTACTTCTTGCTTCCGTGATCTCCGGTGATCTGGACATCGCCCTGATTCCTGCCAATGTGGCTTCCGTCCTGTATAACAAGACAAAGGGCGGCATATCCGTCATCGACATCAATACTCTGGGCGTTTTGTACATGGTAAGCGGAGATAGTTCCATTTCCTCCATGAAAGATCTGGAAGGCCGCACCGTATTTACAACGGGAGCCGGTTCCACACCGGAATATGCCCTTCGTTATCTGCTCTCGGAAAACGGACTCACTGACAGCGTTACCGTGGAGTTTAAGTCCGAAGCAACGGAAGTGGCAGCCCTCCTTGCTAATGATCCATCCGCTGTTGGCATGCTGCCTCAGCCTTTTGTAACAGCCGCTCTTGCCCAGAACAATGCCTTATCCGTTGTTCTCGATATGACGAAGGAATGGAAAGCCCTGGATAATGGTTCCCAGCTTGTCACCGGCGTGACCATTGTTCGAAATGACTTTTTAAAGGAACATCCTGCAGCCGTGAAAGCATTTATCGCAGATCATAAATCCGATGCCGAGTTCGTCAATGCAAACGTGGAAACCGCATCGGAATACGTAGCGGAAGCCGGCATCATCGAAAAAGCCCCTGTGGCAGCCAAAGCCATTCCGAACTGTAACATTGTCTGCATTTCCGGTACGGAGATGAAAGATATGCTTTCCGGTTATCTTCAGGTACTGTATGATCAAAATCCTGCCTCTGTCGGCGGTTCCCTGCCTGCCGATGACTTTTACCATATTGCTGAATGAATAAAGTGCTAAAAAAGGCGATGTATCTGCTCATCTGGCTTTGCCTGTGGCAGATCATCGCCATACTCGTACATAACCCCATATATTTTGCAGCTCCTGCAGATGTACTTGTCGCTCTGACAGAAAAAATGGGGGATCGAAGTTTCTGGATGTCCGTCACCGGTTCCCTTCTGAGGATCCTGGGTGGATTTTTCGGTGCCTTTTTCCTGGCCTTCCTTTGTGCCTTTGCTGCCCATAACAGGAATTGGGTCAAAGACTTTCTTTCACCTTTTATCATGTTTCTGAAATCCGTTCCCATAGCAGCCGTAGTTGTGATCCTGCTGATCTGGTGGGGACCAAAGTATCTTGTCCTCTGCATATCCCTGATGGTGGTCTTTCCCAATATCTATCTGAATATGCAGGCGGGACTGCAGCATGCCCGAACGGATCTTCTGGAAGTTGCAAAAGTATTCGGCTTTCGAAAGATCGATACCTTTTTATGGATCTACCGGTCGGCTTACCTGCCTCATCTGCATTCCGCCATGTCCGTATCCTTAGGAATGTGTTTCAAATCCGGCATTGCAGCGGAGATCATCGGCCTTCCGGAATTCAGCATAGGCGAACAGTTATACCGTGATAAGATCTATTTCCATACCGCCGGTGTCTTTGCCTGGATCATTGTGGTCCTTTGTCTTAGTACGATAACAGAGAAGCTCATCCTGTTTTTGTTTCACAGGTTTGCTCTATTTCCGAAATCCTGCCCGATGGAGACAGGAGCTTCATTACAAAACACGAAAATCAGCAGCGAAAATGACCTGAAGGATCATGATGGCCTTACTGTTTTTTCAAACGGTCCCGTGACCAAAACCTTCAATGATCGCCTTCTGATCAACACGGAACTGAAACTGGAAAAAGGTAAGATCTATTATCTGCCCGGACCCTCCGGTGCAGGCAAGACCACCTTATTACATCTGATCGCAGGTTTAACGGATCCGGAGAATGGTTCCATCGAGAGCGGAAGGATCAGTATGGTCTTCCAGGAAGACCGTCTTGTGGAATCTGCGAATGCTCTCAGAAATCTTCGGATCGCAGGATGCAGGGGAAACATAACAAAAGAACTGAAAGAACTTCTTCCGAAGGAAGTATTATCCCATCCGGTTTCGGAGCTTAGCGGCGGCGAAAGAAGAAGAGTGTGCATCGCCAGAGCACTTCTTCATCCTTCCGATCTCGTGATCGCAGACGAACCCTTCACCGGCATGGATGAAGAAACAAAGAAGAAATGTACAGCATTTATCCTGTCACATTTAGAGGGCAGAACTTTTGT
>JAFUUM010000095.1 GCA_017477805.1 Lachnospiraceae bacterium | reverse complement strand
GGGGAGAGTACGGAAACCTGGTGCTGGCCCCCGCGTTATTAAAAGATCTGTTTGATGAAAAGGGAACCTGCGGCCTGGATCTGGAATTTGCCGGAAAGCCCTTTAAGATCCTGTACCGGAACCCCGAGGGCCTGGAATACGGAAGTTACCGCGTGGGTTCCTGCCGGGTGGACGGCCGGGAAGTGACGCCGGATCGAAACGGGGACGGGATCCTCATCGGAAAGAATGTGACGGATCTTTTGGATCCCAATGTCCGGCATCTCATCGAGATAGAACTGTGTAAGTGAGGCAGGCGCGAGCGTGCCTTTTAGGGAGGAGTAGATTATGGAACGATTTGAGATAAAAGATTACGGAAAGAGATCAACATTCGCCAGTTTCCTGCCCGGGGTGGCAGGGATCCGCGGCATCCCCCTGTGGTGCTATTATGTAAACCGCGGTCAGGGTGTTGTCAGTTTTGGCGTGGACAATAAAGATCACGGTATCATGGAATTTTACCCTGCTCATACCGCATACCAGGTGGTAAAACGGCTGGGGTTTCGGACCCTGATCCGGGTGGACGGAAAACTGCATGAAAGCTTTGCGGATGAGAACATCCCCCACCGGATGGAGGTTTCCATGAACAGCCTTCACCTGGAAGAAAAGGATGAGGACACGGGTCTTCGTACCCGGGTTACCTACTTTGTACTGCCGGGAGAGAGGGTGGCAGGTCTTGTCCGGAAGGTGGAGATCAAAAACATTTCGGATCGGGAACTTTCCTATGAACTCATCGACGGCATGCCTGCCCTGATCCCCTACGGAGTATCTCTGGATTCCTTAAAGAACATGGCACAGCTGTCCAAGGCGTGGATGCAAGTGGAGGAGCCTCAGGAAAACCTGCCTTTTTACCGGGTCCGGGCCAGCATGGTGGATACCGCCAGCGTCACGGGAGTCAAGGGCGGAAACTTTGCCCTGGCGGTGGACGAGACCGGAAAGAGACTTCCCTGCATCGTGGATCCCGAGGTGATCTTCGGGTATGACAGCAGTTTCGTAAAGCCCGTGGAGTTTTTGGAAAAGGGTCTTACCGGCGTCCTTGAGGCAGTCCAGAAAAAGGCCAATCTGGTGCCTTCTGCTTTCTTTACAAGAATGGGAGACCTGAAAGCCGGAGAGAACATCCTGATCTACGAACTCATCGGCCAGGTGGAGGAATACCCCATCCTGAAGCGGTTTTTGGCAAACAGAAAACCGGATCCCGTCTTCTTTGAAGAAAAGCGTCTGGAAGCGGACGCGGTAATGGATGAACTGACGGAACGGGTGGCAACGAAAACCGGAAATAAGGCATTTGACGACTACACCCGCTATACCTTTATGGATAACGTGCTCCGGGGCGGTCTTCCCATCAGACTTGGAGATAACAAGATCTTTTATGTTTATTCCAGAAAGCACGGGGACTTAGAGCGGGAGTACAACTACTTCGCCATGTCTCCGGAGTTTTATTCCCAGGGAAACGGGAACTTCCGGGATGTGAACCAGAACCGGAGACTGGATGCTTTCTTTGCTCCCTTTACGGGAAAAGCGGGGGTCAAGATGTTCTACTCCCTGCTCCAGGCAGATGGCTATAATCCCCTGAGCATCGAAAAACTCACCTATCGCATTTCCGAAGAGGATCTGACTGCCATCCTGAAAGAAACAGGGGCAGCAGGCTCCGGGACGGCAGATCCCGAGGCTGTCAAAAAGGCAGTGACCGATAAGGCCTTTACCCCCGGGGAACTGGCCCTTGTCTGTGACGATGAGGGGATCTTTTCTAAGATCATGACCGCGGCAACAGAGGATGTGAACGCCAAATTCGGAGAGGGCTACTGGAGCGATCACTGGACTTACAACCTGGACCTCATCGAAGAATACGTCGCCCTGTACCCGGAAGAAGAGCGGGATCTTCTATATGAAAAGGAATATCCGTACTTTCATTCCGGCGTGGGCATCAATAAGCGCAGCAAACGCTATGAACTGGTGGACGGAAAGGTGCGCCAGTACCACGCTCTGGAAGAAGAGGCAAAAAAAACCGAAAAAGGTGAGTGGTTAAAGACCACTGCCGGCACCATCTATCAGGGAACCCTGATGGAAAAACTGGTGCTCATGAGTACTTTGAAATTTGCTGCTCTGGATCCGGAGCAAATGGGTATCGAGATGGAGGGCGGAAAGCCCGGCTGGTACGATGCCCTGAACGGACTTCCGGGACTCCTTGGATCCTCCATGGCGGAGACCTACGAACTGGCAAGAATGCTGGGCTACACCATCGACAGCCTTCGGAAGTACGAGGGAGAAGTGGAACTCTTTATGGAGATCGCAGAACTCCTGGCGGATGTGAACGAGATCCTTGGAGAAAACCTGACGGGTGCGAAATTCTGGAACAGGATAAACGACCGGAAAGAAGTATATTGGGATAAGATCCGGAGCGGCATCTCCGGAGAGACGGTAGTCTGTGCAGCATCCGACCTTGCAAAAGACCTGGAACGCCTTCTTGTAAAAACGGAAGAGGGGATCCGGAAAGCCCTGGATGCCGGAAAGGGTATGTGTCCCACTTACTTCTATTATGATGTAACCTCATTCTCAAAGGATGAAGAGGGGATCCATCCCACCGCCTTTACCCGCTGCATGGTACCTCATTTCCTGGAGGGGCCTGTACGGTACTTAAAACTCCCGAACCTTACGGAAGAAGAAAAACGGCGCTTGTACGATCACGTTAAGGACAGCGACCTCTACGATCGGAAACTGAAGATGTACAAGGTCAATGCTTCCCTGGAGGATGCTTCCTATGAACTTGGCCGCTGCAGATGCTTTACCCCCGGATGGCTGGAGAATGAGTCTATCTGGCTCCATATGGAATACAAGTACCTTTTGGAAGTCCTGAAGGCAGGCCTATATCCAGAATTCTTTGAGGATGCACGAACTGCCCTGATCCCCTTTATGGATCCGGAGGTGTACGGCCGAAGCATTCTGGAAAACTCTTCCTTTATCGCAAGCAGTGCCAATCCCGATGAAAAGATCCACGGAAAGGGCTTTGTGGCAAGACTCAGCGGCTCCACCATCGAGTTTTTAAGCATCTGGAAGATCATGATGTTCGGAAAGAACCCTTTCACGGTAAAAAACGGAAGTCTGTGCTTTACCCTGACTCCGGCTATTCCGGCCTATCTCATCGGAGAAGACCTGGAAGTCAGTGCCAGATTTATGGATGAGACCCGGATCAGGTATCACTTTACGAAGCAGGCGGATCACTTCCCCGGGGACGGCCTCCACAAGATCTCCCGCATGGTCCTTAAGACCAAAAACGGAGAAAAAACAGAAGTTTCAGGCGCTGAGGTTACCGGCGAAAAAGCCCGTAATATCAGGTCCGGAGCCTATCCTTTCATCGATGTTTATTTTTGACACCCGACGGGGTAAAAAAAGAACACCTTTTTAAAATTTGGAACATTATTTCAAAATAGCTGCCCTCCTATAATCAAACCATGAAGCGCAGATAGTGCTTAGATTATAGGAGGGTAACATTATGAAATTGAAAAAGCTTTTAGCACTTACACTTACCGGCATGATGCTGGTATCTGCTACCGGCTGTGGCGAGAACGCCGGCAATGGCACAGCTGCCGGAACCGGATGCGCTACGGGGAGCACTTCCACATCTTCCGGATCCAGCGTGACCGCAGAGGGCGGAAGCCTGGTTGTATGGACTCTGGCAGCTGACTTACAGCAGTTCGCAGAGAGATACACCGAGCAGACCGGTGTTCAGATCGAGACCGTGGTCATCGAGCCCGCTGAGTATCCCACCAAGGTTCAGACCGCACTGATGGGCGGCGAGAAAGAACCCGACATCATCGTAGGTGAGCCTCAGATGCTGGAAGACTTCTACACCAACGGCTTCTTCGCAAACCTGGACGAGCTTGGCGCAAAGGACTTTGACGGCCAGATCGTTGACTACGTTTGGAAGGTCGGCCAGGATGCAGACGGTATCCAGAGAGCCATCTCTTACCAGATCACTCCCGCAGGTATCTACTACAGAAGAGATATCGCACAGGAAGTTTTCGGTACCGACGATCCCGTTGAGATCGGCAAGAAGTTCGCAGACTACGACACCATCCTTCAGACCGCTCAGACTCTGAAAGATGCAGGCTATCGTATCTTTGCTTCCGACTCCGAGATCAACTACTTCTCCGGCGACAGCGCATGGGTTGTTGACGGCAAGCTGAACGTTTCCGATGCAAGATTTGAGTATATGGATCTTGTTATCTCCCTGTATCAGGATGACCTGACCGCATATGCTAACCAGTGGTCCACTCCCTGGTTCCAGGCTATGAGCGGCGATGTTCCCATTCTGACCGCTGAGATCCAGAACTATGAAGATGACAGCGTTAACGTTTGGGATGCAGCTACTTTCGAAGAAGCTACCGCAGACCTTGAGAGAACTACCGTATTCGCATACGGCCTTCCTTCCTGGGGCGTTCTGACCATGAGAGACAACGTTGGTGAGACTTCCGGTAAGTGGGGCGTTTGCGCAGGTCCCGCATACGGCTTCGGCGGCGGTACCTACATCGGTATCTCCAACCTTTCCGCAAAGAAAGATCTGGCATGGGATTTCGTGAAGTTCTGTACTCTGAACGAAGACACCGCTGACTGGTGGATCGAGGCTTCCCAGGGTGATACCGTATCTCTGATCTCCGCTCTGAACAAGCATCAGAACGATGAGAACAGCATCTACGGTGGCGAGAAACTGTACAGCTTCTGGCTGGAGCAGGCTAAGGGTATCGACTACTCCAAGGTTACCAAGTATGACAAGGTCATCGGTGATGCATGGGGTGCTGCCATCGGCGCTATCAAGACAGGTCAGGCTACCAGAGAAGATGCTCTGAACACCTTCTATGATACCGTAGCTTCCACCTATCCTGAGATCACTGTAGAAAGATAAGTTAAAGAAAAAACAGCCGGGGAGAGCGTCATCGCGCTCCCCTTGGCTTTCCAATGTCAATAGAGACGGGCCTGGAGGTATCAAGGTGTTAGGAACGAGAAACAAGAAATTAACCGCATATAACAATTGGGGATACGTTTTCGTGGCACCCTTTGTGATCGTGTTTCTGATCTTCAGCGTATACCCGGTGTTGCGTACACTATACCTCAGTTTCACGGATCTGAAAGTCATGGGTGACGCCAACTTTGTCGGGTTTGCCAATTACAAGAGAGTATTCACGGATAAGTTTTTCTGGAAAGCATTGTGGAATACCGTCCGCATCTGGGGCGTGAACATCGTCCTGCAGCTGGGACTGGCTTTCCTGCTGATGATGGTCTTCAGTGATGTGAAGTACAAGATGGCAGGTCTTTCCATCTTCCGTGTTGTCTATTATCTGCCGAACCTGATCGCGGCAACATCCGTAGCATTTCTGTTCACAACGTTATTGGACTGGAGATACGGAACCTTCAACATCATGTTGAATTCCATTTATAAACTCCTGGGGATGCGTTATGTCCCCATCGACTGGCTTGGCAATACCGCCACTGCCGGTCACACCATTGCCGTCATCCAATCCTGGATGTGGTTCGGAAATTCCTTCATCATGCTCATGGCAGGTGTGCAGGGGATTTCCAAGGATTACTTTGAAGCAGCTGCCATCGACGGTGCAGGCAGATGGACGATCTTCGGAAGGATCACCCTTCCCCTGATCAGACCCATCATGATGTATGTGGCCATCACCTCCCTGATCGGCGGCATGCAGATGTTCGATCTGCCGTTCCTGATGTCCAATGCGGCTTCCGCGTCCTACGGATCCGTCCAGACGGTGATGATGTATCTGTACAAATTCGGATTTACCGCCGGTACCATTCAGACCGGATATGCATCAGCCATTGCTTATGCACTGTTCCTGATCATCCTTACTGTATCGGTACTGCAGATCAAGCTGTTCAACAGGAAGGAGTAGTGAAATGGGATACAGAATCAAGAAAGGCATTCTATATTTATTACTGATCCTGCTGGCAGTGACCTGCCTGCTCCCCTTTATGCTGATGGTGGTCAACTCCACCAGAAGCGGGGCTGAGATCTCCACATCTTTCACCCTGATCCCCAGCACACATCTGCGGGAAAACTGGGAGATCATGTTCGGATATTTCAACCTCTTTAAGGGTATGCTGAACTCCGTACTGGTGGCAGTGCCCGCAACCTTACTGGGTGTGTACTTTTCCGCACTGACCGCTTACGGTCTGGCCATGTACAAATTCCACGGAAACAAGGTGATCTTCGGCGCCATCCTGGTGTTCATGATGATCCCGGGACAGCTGTCCCTCATCGGTTTTTACCAGTTATGTACAAAACTCCATCTGGTAAACTCCTACATTCCGCTGATCGTACCGGCCATTGCCGCCCCCGGCACCGTATTTTTCCTGCGGCAGTACATTTTGTCCTCCCTTTCTTCCTCCTTGGTGGAAGCGGCAAGGATCGATGGAGCTCCCGAGCTCTACTCTTTCCACAGGATCGTACTTCCCATTATCTCGCCGGCTATGGCTACCATGGGTATCATGGGCTTTATCGGAAACTGGAACAATTACCTTCTGCCCATGATCATCTTAAATAAGAACGACAAATTCACCCTTCCGGTGATGATGGCAACCCTTCGGGCCTCCCTGGATATCGTAAAGAACCAGGGTGCCACCTATCTGGCGGTCACGATCTCCGTGATCCCCATCCTGGTGGTGTTCTGCTTCTTCTCAAGGTACATCATCAGCAGTATTTCCGCGGGAGCGGTGAAGGAATAAGTTTGAGGAAACATTGTGAAGAGGGTCCGGAAATGCCTGGCATTTCCGGGTCTTCTTGTTGTTGGGAGACCGTAATATACGTTACCCGCGAAAAAACTAGGAAAATCCTTAAGAATGCCTTAGAGTAGAAGATAGAGAAGTATTTTGAAAAAGGTGGCGGCTTCGGTGGAGGTTGAGACCGTGAGATCTGATTTGATGAGCGAAGAGAAAAAAAGACATAGATTTGGGAAAACAAAGGCATCGGCTGTCATCTGCCTCCTGGCGGGACTCCTGCTGTTTGCCGGCTGCGGAAAAGGCGCCGGAGACAAGGAAGCCGGGGGAGAAGAGACTCCTGCTCCCATCACTCTGGACTGGTATGTGAACTATTCCTGGTTTGTTGCGGGCTGGGGCGGAAACCTGGTGAGCGATGCCATTACGGAGAAAACCGGAGTCTCCCTGAACTTCATTGTCCCCATGGGAAATGAGGAGAATAAGTTAGAGACCCTCATCGACAGTGATACCCTGCCGGATATCGTGACCATCGGCTGGTGGGAACCGCAGATCCAGGAAATGACGGACAAGGGCCTGGTATATCCCTTAAATGAACTGGCGGATCTTTATGATCCCACCTTTTATGAGGTAACAAGCCCCATCGTCCGGAACTGGTATACCTTAAGCGACGGCAATATCTACGCCTATCCCAATTCCAGTTACACCCCGGAGGATGTGGAGAAGAATGACAACATCGGCTCCAACCAGACCTTCCTTGTCCGGAAGGATATCTATGAGGCCATCGGCTCTCCGGACATGAGCACCCCCGAAGGGTTCTATAATGCCATCGTCAAGGCTAAGGAGATGTTTCCGGAGGTGGATGGAAAGCCTCTGATCCCCATTGGGGCCCATGTCTTTGACTCCAGCGGCTGTGCTTCCTTTGACCAGTATCTTCAGAACTTCCTGGCGGTGCCCTATGAGGTGGACGGGAAGAAATACGACCGGAACACGGATCCGGAGTACATCACCTGGCTGAAGATGTTCCGGAAACTGGGGAGCGAAGGCTATCTTGCGGATGACATCTTTGTGGACCAGCGGATGCAGACCAGCGAAAAGGTGGCGGAGGGCCGATATTTCTGCATGATCTACCAGAGGACGGATATCGCGGACCAGCAAAAGATCCTTTACGGCAAGGATCCAAATAAGATCTACATGGCGGTGGATGGACCCCGAAACAGCAGGGGAGATGATCCCGTGCTGCCGGTGAACGGCATCGTTGGCTGGACCCTGACCTTTGTGAGTAAAAACTGCAAGGATCCGGAGCGGGCCATTCAGTTCATGGATTTTCTCATGAGTGAAGAAGGCCAGAAACTGACCTATCTTGGGGTGGAAGGGGAAACCTATGACGTGGTGGAGGGTAAGGTTGTCTTAAAAGAAGAGGTCAAAAAACTCCTGTCCACGGACCGTCAGGCCTATGACGCTCTGTACGGTGCCGACAATCAGTATTGGATGCTCCAGAACAATGTGATGCAGCTGCAGTGGGGCATCGGACTGGAAGAACCCCTAAAGCAGATGG
>JAFUUM010000094.1 GCA_017477805.1 Lachnospiraceae bacterium | reverse complement strand
TCATCTACAAGTTCACCTTTGAGAACTATCTTGCCCTGTTTAAACCCTCCTACGGAAAGATCATCTGGAAATCCATCCTGCTGGCGGCGGAGACAACCCTCCTGTGCCTTGCAGTGTCCTATCCCTTCTCCTTCGTGTTATCGAAGATGAAGGAAAAATACAGAGGCTTCCTCATCCTTTTGATCATGCTGCCCTTCTGGGTCAGCGAACTGATCCGCTTGAACGGATGGAGTAACCTCCTTCGTGACTCCGGCGTCATCAACCGGTTTTTGATGCACATCGGTCTCATCGATGCACCCATCACCATGATGTACACGGACGGCGCCACCCTGTTTGGTATGGTGTACGCTTTCTTCCCTTTCATGGTACTGCCCCTGAACAATTCCATTTCCAAGCTGGATTACAACCTGATCGAAGCATCCTATGACCTTGGGGCCACTAAACGCCGGACTTTCTTCCGGGTGATCCTGCCCCTGACGCTTCCCGGTATCTTTGCTGGTACCATTCAGGTGTTCATCCCCGCTCTCGGCGCCTTCTACATCGCAGACGTTATGGGCGGCGGTAACTCAACCCTCCTTGGCAACCTCATCAAGGATCAGTTCCTGACTGCCAGAAACTGGCCGGCGGGCGCGGCATTCTCCGTGATCCTCATCATCTTTACGCTGATCGTGCTCAAGATCTACACGAAGTTCGGCAATCTCGAAGACCTTGCCAAATAACGGCACATAAGCGAGGAAACAAAAATGGCTGCAGCAGCAAAACAACACAAAGACAAACCGAAGGTGGGACCTCTGTCCTACGTGTACACCTTCCTGGTATACACGTTCCTGTACCTGCCCATGGTCATGGTGGTCCTCTACTCCTTCAATAAAAACAATAACAACCTGGCATTCCACGGCTTCACGGGAAAATGGTATCTGTCCATGTTCCAGAACGAAGCGCTGATGAAGAGCCTGCTCCTGACCATCGAACTGGGTCTTGTGAGCACCTTTATCGCCATCGTCCTTGGAACCCTGGCAACCATCGGTATGCACAGATACGACTTTAAGCTTAAGAAAGTCTTCGACTCTCTTCTGTACATCCCCGTGGTGATCCCGGAACTGGTCATCGGTATCGCATCTCTTGCTACCTTTACCATGATGGGTGCCACCTTAAGTTTCTGGACATTGGTCATCGCACACGTGACTTTCTGTGTGCCCTTCGTGGTCATCACCCTGCGGTCCCGTATCGCCGGTTTTGATGCTTCCATTGAGGAAGCGGCCATGGACCTTGGGGCCAATCAGTTAAGAACGCTGATGCGGGTTACGATCCCCATGCTGATGCCCGGTATCCTCTCCGGTGCCATGTTATCCTTTACCCTGTCCATCGACGATGTGATCATCAGTTACTTCGTGGCAGGTGCCGGCGACATGACCCTCCCCATCCGGATCTACGGTATGGCAAGAGGAAAGATCTCCACCGAAGTCTATGCTCTCTCCAGTGCCATCATCTTCGTGACGATCCTGGCCTACGGCATTTACTTCCTGATCACCAGAGGTCGAAACACGGCGGATTGATGATCCCGCTCCTCTGATCTGTTTACGCATTATAAAAGGCTGCCCTTACGGACAGCCTTTTTCATATCTTATGATCGATCACTTCTTATTGGTTTCTTGCGGCCTTCATGGCTGCTTTCCTGTCATACATGGCTTTATCGGCCTTTTGGAAAACATCATCCACGGTCTTGTCGGTATTCTCATCAAAGATCGCATAGCCTATGGCTGCGGAGATCCTTTCCCAGGGTTTTCGCAGTTCATCTTCATAGAGGCTGAGGATCCGTTCATCAAACTCCCGTACCCGCTTCTCAACGCTCAGGTAATCCCCTGTTTTC
>JAFUUM010000093.1 GCA_017477805.1 Lachnospiraceae bacterium | reverse complement strand
TGTCATCCACGATCACCCAGCCAAAACGAAGGATCTTTCTGTCGCCATGGAGATACCGCATGATAAAGTGACCCACAACGGTACCGTCCTCGTCATATGCCACCCAGGGATAGAAATTGTCGGGTTCTTTGCAGTCTCCGTTATGCAGACGGTATTTATCATCAATTGTTTTCGCGTCTATGGGAAATTCTCCGAATAACTGCCCGCCCCATTTTTTGAACACATCTTCATCCCGGATCCAGGTTGCGATCACCTCTGCATCACAGGATTTATATGGTCTTAATCTCAGCATCTTCTTATCTCCTACTCCTGAACCGGCTTACAGATGGGTAAGCCCCGGACGCATACGCCCACCTTATATTTCTGCGGTTTGTCTTTTCCGTGAAAGATGAAGGTATAAGAAAACTCCGGTCCGTCATTTATCAAAAGTTCCTCCAGATAACTCAGGCTCCTCTTATTCTTATCCTCTTCCACAACGATCTCACCGCTCTTTTCCATAGCAAGCAGAGCCTCGTAGATCGTTCTGTACAGTTCACGATACCGATACCAACTTTTGTGATTTGCATTGGGATGGATCTTATTCAATTCTTCGATCTTCTGCTCTAAGGTTTCAAAATCCATATGCTTTATCTTCGACCTTCTCTGTGGAAGAAATAACCAAGGTTAAATCTCACTTCCCGTCTTTCGATGTCGGCATTTGTATAACAACAAGTATCGAAGCCGATCAGTTCAAATCCCTGATGAAGATAAAAGCCGATGGCTTTTGTGTTGCAGGACTGGGTCTCAAGGGTAATGGTGCGGCGGCCCTGTTTTTTTGCGATCTCTTTCGCCTTATCCATAAGGCGTTTCCCAAGTCCCTGGCCCTGAAGCTCATCTGTGACCCAGAGTTCGGTCACCATCAGTCTGTTGGCCCATTCCTCGGGGCAAACTTCTATGCAGGCAAGCAGCTTTCCTTCATCGCTAACAACTCCGTAAGCCTCTGCATTCTCCCAATGATCCTGGTATAACGAATCGGGGAAATCATATTCTTCGGGCGTATGGACGATCTCCTGCTCGGAGGGCTTTTTCACGATCTTGATCGTGTACCCTTTCTGATCCAGGGGTTCAATCTCCAGGTCATAATAGCTGTCACTCCTTGTCACAAGAGGGATCGGTGTCCCCTTCCATTTTTCTTTCGGTAATGCTACGATCTCAATTTCCTTACTCATATAAGTCCTAATCTATCCTCCACTGATATTTACTTAAATCTACCTTTCCATCGGAAACGGTTATCCCTTCCGCTTCCAGGAGTTTTGCCTGGGCTACCGGACCGCCGAATGCAAACTCTCCTGCCAGTTCTCCCTTCGCGTTCACAACACGGAAACAGGGAATGTTATCCGGATCCGGGTTCTTATGAAGAGCGTTTCCGACAGCGCGGGCCATCTTCTTATCTCCGGCGATCTCCGCCACCTGAGAATATGTGGCCACATGACCGTAGGGGATCTTCTTTACCGCTTCATAGATCCTCTTGGAAGGGCTGTCACCGTATTTCAATGCTTCTTCTCTCGTCTTCATTTTTTCCGCCAAATTACTAAAGGATCAATGCCGCCGCTCCAAATACAGCAAAGATCGTTACACCAAGGAATATGGCAACGATCACCTGCCGTTTGGCTTCCCGCAGATCGTATTCTTCCACCAGTTTTTCCCGTTCTTCCGGGTCCTCTGTATGGACTTCGTTTTCATCTTTATTGGGGATCAGTGCAAATAAGGGAAAGAGCAAAAAGATCAGTGCCGCAGTCTTTGTTCCATACTCCCCATTACCCACATGAAAAAAAGCAGTGTTCTTGAAATCATGCGGGATGAACAGCCACAGAGTGAACTACCACGCACCTAAAGCTACGTGGCTTCCTGCTTCAACCACTACTGCGTAGGCTACGAATCAACTGTAACGATACGTCTTACACAGTGTCCACAGGCTTTAAGTTCGGGCGGTTCCCGCCCTACTGTGTTTGTGGCCTACGCTGATCGTAAAATGCGTAAGCCTTCATTTCTTATATTGATGGCAGCATTAAGATCCCGGTCGATAGTAAGCCCACAACCGCATTTGTAGACGCGCTGATCAATAGTTATTTTCATACGTTTACCACAATGGCTGCAAAGCTTAGTTGACGGGAACCACTTATCGACTTT
>JAFUUM010000092.1 GCA_017477805.1 Lachnospiraceae bacterium | reverse complement strand
CTCCGGTGAGACCGCTGCAGGAGCTTACCCCGTACAGGCTGTGGAAACCATGGCAAAGATCGCGGAAGCTACCGAGCAGAGCATCAACTACGTAAAGCGCTTTCGGAGCTATGAATTCCAGATCCGCAATGAAGTGGACGCTATCTCCCATGCAACCTGCGGAATGGCCATCGATATCGATGCCAAAGTCATCGTTGCCTGCACCCTCTCCGGTCGCACGGCACGTATGGTTTCCCGGTTCCGTTCTCCGGTGGATATCATCGGCATGACCACGGATGAGAAGACCTGGAGAAAGCTGGCACTGTCCTGGGCAGTCACTCCCAAGATGTGCGAGATCTTCCCTTCCACCGACGTCCTGTTCTACAGCGCAAAGAAAGTTGCCATCGACACCTGCAACCTGCAGACCGGCGATGCCATCGTCATCACCGGCGGCGTGACAAACGGTCAGAGTGGCAACACCAACCTGATCAAGATCGAAACCGCATAATCGCACCTCTACTCCCCTCCGCGTTTTGGCGGCGGGGAGTTTTTGTTTTGAAAGTGGACCAGGAACTTAAGTCCCCCTGGTCCAAAAATTTGTGTTGACAGGTTGGTGCATTGGTGTTATGGTTAGTTACACAAGTAATGAACCACATGACCAATGGACAGGAGGTGAGGTTGTGCAGGACAGTTTTAAAGAAGACAGATCGATCTACTTGCAGATCAAGGAAATGATCGAAAACGAGATCCTGCGGGATATCCTGCGGGAAGAAGAACAGGTACCAAGTACCACGGAACTTTCCAAGTTCTACAAGATCAATCCCGCAACCGCCGCCAAGGGCATCAATCTTCTGGTGGATGAGGGGATCCTGTATAAGAAAAGGGGGATTGGCATGTTCGTACAGGCAGGCGCAAAGGAACAGATCAAGAAAGAACGACGGGAAAACTTCTACAATACCTTCGTCAGTACCTTGATCGAAGAAGCAAAAGCACTGGGCATCAATAAAAAAGAACTGATCCGTATGATCGAAGATCACGCGGACACAAAGGAGATATGAAAATGGGAAAAATCATCGGAACAAACTTAACCAAAACCTACGGAAAACAGACGGTCCTCGATCACGTGGACCTTACTCTGGAAACCGGTAAGATCTACGGTCTCATCGGAAGAAACGGAGCAGGAAAAACTACTCTCCTCTCCCTTCTTACCGCTCAGAACCCCGCAACGGAAGGAACCGTGACCATCGACGGCGAGCCCGTTTGGGAAAACGAAAAGGTTCTCTCTCAGATCTGCTACTCCAGAGAGATCTCTCCCGTAACCACCTTCGGTCCCAACAACATGAAAGTAAGCGACTACCTAAATATCGCGGCCACCTTCTTCCCGAACTGGGATAAAACTTACGCAAAAGAGCTGATCAGCCTGTTTGACCTGGATGTAAAGAAGAAACTCAGCAAGTTATCCAAGGGTATGCTCAGCGCAGTGACCATCGTTGTGGCCATGGCTTCTAAATCTCCCATCACCATCCTGGATGAGCCTGTAGCAGGTCTTGACGTTGTTGCAAGAGAAAACTTCTACCGCCTGGTGATCGATGAATATGCAGCAACAAACCGCACCTTCATCATCTCCACCCACATCATTGAAGAAGCGGCAAGTCTGTTTGAAGATGTGGTCATCCTCGATCAGGGTAAGATCTTCCTGGAAGAAAACACCGAAGAGCTGTTATCCAGAGCCTTCCGGATCAGCGGCGACAGCGAAGCCGTGGATAACGCAGTGATCGGTAAGAAGGTTTACCATCCCGAAATGATCGGCAGAAACAAAGCCGTTACCGTTTTACTGAACAAAGGAGAGGAAGCAAACTTCTCTTCCGACTTATCCGTAGAGCCCGTAAACCTGCAGAACCTTTTCTATGCCATCAGCGTAGATGCTGAGAAAGGAGTCCTTGCATGAAAATGAGTCCTTCAAGGCTCAGAGCCTTCCGCTATTACGGCAGGAAAGTACAGTTGTATGTGCTCCTGTGCATCGGCTTATCCCTGGCCCTGGCCGTATATTTCCGTTTCCTGAATTCAGACGGTTACACAGATGTTTATGATGTTTTAAGAGCCGTTCTGTGGCTGATCCCCTATACCCTGCTCATCGATAACACCGCCTGGGGTTTCTACAGTATCAGCTACTACGACAGCATCGGCCTCTCCTTCAGTGCAAAGCGCAGCGATCTGTTCCTTGGTG
>JAFUUM010000091.1 GCA_017477805.1 Lachnospiraceae bacterium | reverse complement strand
GAATATCATTTAAGTTCGATGGTCAACGACCTCGTTAACATGATCTCTGTGAAAGCGGAGGACAAGGGGTTAAAGGTGGAAGTGGAAGTCGATCCGGGAACTCCCGATAAACTCATCGGTGATGAGATCCGGATCAAGCAGTGCGTTACCAACGTGCTGACCAATGCCGTGAAATACACGGAAACCGGGACAGTGACCTTACATGTCGGCTTCCGGGAAGGCGAGGAGGATAACATCTTCCTGAAATTTAGGGTGGTGGATACCGGGATCGGGATCAAAGAAGAGGATTTAAATAAGTTATTTTCTCCCTTTGAGCGTATTGAAGAAATCCGTAACCGTACCATTGAAGGCACCGGGCTTGGCATGAGCATCACCAAGAAGCTTCTTGCCATGATGGATACCAAACTGGAAGTGAAGAGCGTATACGGAGAAGGATCGGATTTCTCCTTTGAAGTAAAGCAGCAGCTGGCGAACGGATCGATAGCCATCGGTGATTTTAAGGAAAAGTACAAGATCTACCTAAAGAGCCTTAAGAAGTATCATGAAAGCTTCCGAGCACCGACAGCAAAGATCCTTGTTGTGGATGACACGCCCATGAACCTGACGGTGGTAAAGGGGCTTTTAAAGAGCACGCAGGTGCAGGTGGATACCGCAGAGAGCGGAAAGGAGACTCTGACCAAAGCCGCAAAAGAGCGTTACGATGTCCTTTTTATCGATCACCGGATGCCGGAGATGGACGGGTTGGAGACGCTGGCAGCCTTAAAGACATCGGAGGAGAATCTGAACAAAGATGTTCCCTGTATCGCGCTTACCGCCAACGCCGGTCCCAAGGCCAAAGAGGAATATCTGGATGCGGGATTTGACGATTATCTTGCAAAACCCGTGAGCGGTCCCGATCTTGAGAATATGCTGATGCGGTATCTGCCGGCGGAAAAGATCCTGGAAGCGGATCCGGCCAAAGCAATTGGGAGCGAGGGTAAAGAAACAGCAGAGCCTTCCGTTTCCCTGCTCATGAGGAACATGCCCGGGATCGATGCCGGGGAAGCACTGAAAAACTGCGGCAGCGCGGAGATCCTGGAAAATGTGCTGAAGGATTTTTGGATCAGCATCGAAAAGAAGGCAAATGACATCGAAGCCTTTGCGGAAGCGGAAGATTACAGGAACTTTACCGTGGCGGTCCATGCGCTGAAAAGTTCCGCAAGACTCATAGGCGCCATGCAGCTCTCCGCAGATGCGGCCTATCTGGAACAGTGCGGAAATGAGGAGAATAAAGAGCAGATCCGGGAGAAAACTCCGGCCTTATTGACAGCGTATCGGGCACTTCGGGAAATCCTGGCACCTCTTTGTGAAGAAGAAAAGAGGGATGATCTTCCGGAAATCTCTGAGAAAGAATTCTTAGGGGCTCTTGGGGACATGAAGGAACTCCTGGAAGCCTATGATTTTGATACGGCAGACAATATCATGGCCATGCTTTCGGAATACAGGATCCCGGAAACCCACCGGGAAAAATACGAAAAGATCAAGGAACTGATGGCGGCGGTGGACAGGGATGCACTGCTGGAACTTTTACAGTGAGGGAAAACACATGGATAAGAGAGTACTGTTCATCGGCGGCGGAAAAAGCTTTATGGCAACTTCCATCGTCAAAGAACTGCAGGAAAAGGAATTCGAAGTCATCCAGGAAGAACCGAGTGTCACAAAGATCGCAAGACTGGAGAATAAGCCTACGGTATATCTGATCTACGTCGAGGATCTCGACAGCATGAGCGAGCTGTTTGTGTACCTGCGGGACCGGGCTGTGGAGGACGATATCTCCGTCAGCATCATCGGAGCCCACGACGAGATCAGCAGGATCACGGCAGCGGTCCCCGAAGATCGGATCGCAGCCGTCTTTGAACGTCCGGTAAACGTTAAGGAACTCGGGGCAAAAATGGAAGACGTTGTGGAAAAAGAGGGGATCCGTCTGCAGAAAAAGAGGATCCTTGTGGTGGATGATGACGGCACCATGCTTCGCACCATCAAAAGCTGGCTTTCGGCTAAATATCAGGTGTTCATGGTCAATTCCGGTATGGCGGCCATTACCTTCCTTGCAAAGAACGAGGTGGATCTGATCCTGCTTGACTATGAGATGCCGGTGACCACAGGACCCCATGTTTTAAAGATGCTGCGGAGTGAGCCCTCTACCAGTCAGATCCCGGTGATGTTTTTGACGGTAAAGGGGGATAAGGAGAGCGTGATGCAGGTGCTTGACCTGAAACCGGAAAAGTATCTGTTAAAGACCATGCCGCCGGCGGAACTCATATCCAATATCGATGAATTTTTCGAACAGCAGAAGATCAAAAAATACAGATAACGATAGGAAGCGGCCCCTAATTTGTGCTACAATTGTTATGCTCGTCGTCGAGTTTTCTGCCGTCGGTGCGGCGGTGGGAAAGATGGTTGTGTGTGGAAGGAGAAAACTATGGATTTACAGGAACGGCATACCTATGAAAGTAATCTGTTGGCTTTTAAGTTTGCATGTATCATCCAGGCTTTTGAACTGATATCCACCTGGGTATACAGGGCAGACAGGCTTTTGTTTTCGACACCGGTCATGATGGTGCTCCAGGTGATCATCATTATTGCTTCGGTGGCATGTTTCTTTACCAACAGCAGAGATCCCAAGGGGAAGTTCCTCTTGATGGGCTGCATGGGGTTTCATTATCTCATCGTCCTGTTTGGATGTGTGCATTGCCCTTATTTGTGGGCATTCGGTCCAAGCCTCTTGATCCTGGCACTGCTTTACGGGGATGTGAGACTGACCATCATCACAAGCGTATTTACATCCGTAGCGAACTTCCTGTTTATCTTCGCTTATCGGATGATCTCCCCGGATCCTTCCCAGAGGATCAACATGGTCATGACCGATGCGGTATTTTCCATTCTGCTGGCGCTGATGGCAGCGTTCTACGTTCGCCTCAGTCATCGTCAGAATGATGAGACCGTGGAGGAGATCCGTGCGGCAGCCGCTCAGCAGGAGAAGGATGCGGAAGTCATCCGTCAGATCGGTGAGCAGGTTGGCGTCAAACTGGAAGATGCTCATGAAGCAATGGAATCTCTTGCGGAAAAGGTCAATGCCAGTGCAGAGTCTTCGGAGGAAATCTCCGATGCCATCACCCATACTGCGGAAGCCATCCAGACCCAGACGGAGATGAACTCCAACATCACCCAGGCCTTGGAAGATATCGCGGAGCAATCCGGTGTCATGCGTCAGAATTCGGATGAAGTGACCACCAATATCAAAGACGGTAATCATCTTGTAAAAGAACTGGAAGCAAAGTCCGTAGAAGTTTCCAGAGTCAACGAAGAAACAGCGGAGATGACCGCAGGTCTGCAGCAGGCAGCCGGAACCGTAAAGGATATCGTACATACCATCCTTTCCATTTCCAGCCAGACAAACCTCCTTGCATTAAATGCT
>JAFUUM010000090.1 GCA_017477805.1 Lachnospiraceae bacterium | reverse complement strand
TGGAGGCAAGATCCTTTCTTTCCTTGGTCTTTTCCAGTTCGTTATCGATACCGCTCTTTTCTTCCAGGATACGGTTCTTTTCCTGATTTCCGGCATCAATCTGGGCCTGCACGGAAGAAAGTCTGTCCTGTAAGTGCTCTTTATTACCCTCAACGGAATTGATCCGCTCTTTTAATACCTGGATCTGACCTTCCAGTTTACTCCTGGTCTCGACGGAAGAAGTCAGTGTGGACTGTGCTTCGTCGATCTCATTCTCCAGTCGTTCCAGTTCCGAGGTGATGGCATTGTATTCTGTCCGGATGGCTTCCAGCTGCTCAGCAGTGTTTTCCAGTTCCGCCGTTGCAACGCCGTACTTCTGCTGAACTCCCTCAAGCTGCTTTAAGACCTTTTCATGGTCCAGCAGGAAGGCATTTACATCCAGTTTCTTTAATTCTTATTTTTTCTTCAGGTAGACCTTTGCCTTTTCGGACTGTTTCTCCAAAGGCTCGATCCGCCGCTCCAGTTCAGACAGGATATCATTGACACGAAGGAGATTTGCATGCTCGTTTTCCAGCTTTTTGATGGTCTCGGTCTTACGTCTTTTGAACTTTACGATACCCGCTGCTTCATCAAAAAGGTCACGCTTATCTTCGGGTTTACCGGAAAGGATCTGATCGATCTGACCCTGTCCGATGATGGAATATCCCTCTTTACCGATACCGGTATCATAAAAAAGCTCATACACGTCTTTCAGACGGCATGGACTGTTATTGATCATGTATTCACTTTCACCGGAACGATACAGTCTTCTTGTTACCGTGACTTCCGTAAATTCTACGGGAAGGGAATGATCGGAATTATCCAGCGTGATTGCAACGGAAGCGTAACTGAGAGGTTTTCTCAGTTCCGTTCCGGAAAAGATCACGTCCTGCATGGAGGAACCACGGAGCTGTTTGATCTTCTGTTCACCGAGAACCCATCTTACCGCATCGGCAACATTACTCTTACCGGAGCCGTTAGGTCCTACGATACCAGTGATACCGGGTTTAAAATCCAATATGATCTTATTGGCAAAGGACTTAAAGCCCTGTACTTCAATACTTTTTAAATACATATCAGTTCTTGTTCTTAAGGCTCAGCAATGCCGCATAGGCAGCCTGTTGCTGGGCTCCTTTCTTATTGTGTCCGCTTCCTTCGGCCAGTTTTTTGTCTCCGTCATAAACTTCCACATAGAATATTTTGGAATGTTCCGGGCCTTCTTCCCGGATCAGTTCATATCGGGGAGCACTGCCATTCTTCTGGAGTGTTTCCTGAAGGATCGTCTTTGCATCATAAAACAAGGCTTTTTCATCCAGATCGTTCAGGATAAAGGTATAGATAAAACGTTTGGCATCCTCAAAACCGGAATCCAAATAGATGGCACCGATAATGGCCTCCATCACGTCAGCAATGATGCTGTCCCTTGTTCTGCCACCTGTTAAGTCTTCCCCTTTACCAAGGCGCAAAAAACTGCCGATCTCAAGATCTCTTGCGCAGAAAGCAAGTGCCTGTTCACACACCATGGAAGCACGAAGTTTGGTCAGTTCCCCTTCCGAAAGATCCGTCCTTGTTTTGAACAGATAATCACTGGAAACCAGTTCCAATACAGCATCCCCAAGAAACTCGATGCGCTCGTAATCTTCCACTTTATTGATCTGACGTTCATTGGCATAGGAACTGTGGGTCAGAGCCCGTTCCAAAAGACTTTTATCTTTGAAGTTATATCCGATCCGCGCCGCCAGTTCATCCGGAGACTTCTGATCGGGATTGCCGTTTACTATGATCACATCACTCATCGGCCTGTTCCTCTTTGGTCTCACGAATGAGTTTTATCGCCTCGCCAACGGTGGTAACAGCCTGAACTTTATCGGGATCCAGGGAAATATCCAGTTCATCCTCTAATCTCAGGACCATCTGAAATACATCAAGAGAGTCTGCACCGAGATCGTTCAAAAACGTGCTTTCTTCGGTGATCTCTCTGGGATCCACATTCAAAATTTCGGAAATGACTTTCCGAAGGACTTCAAGTTCCATTCTCCTTACACCTCTTCGTTCTTCAATTTTGCAAGGATCTGATCATTGATCTTCTGTTCTTTAAAGGTCACGCACTGCAGTACGGAATTCTTGATCTCAATAGCTTTGGAACTGCCGTGGGTCTTTACCACAAGACCTTTAAGACCAAGAAGGGGCGCACCGCCGTAATTATCCATGGAAAACTGCTTTAAGGTCTTTTTTAACGCAGGTTTGATCAGCAGTCCGCCGATCTTGGATCTTACGGTACTCATCAATCCTTCCTTCACTTTGTTTAAGAGTGCAGAGGCAACGCCTTCATACATCTTAAGGATCACATTACCCACAAAGGCTTCACAGACAACAACATCTGCCGCACCTGCAGGGATATCTCTTGCTTCCACGGAACCGATAAAATTGATATCCGGGCAGTTCTTCAACAGCGGATAGGTATCCTTTACAAGCTGATTGCCCTTTTCTTCCTCGGCACCGATGTTAACGATACCAACCCTGGGATTTTTGATACCACAGATATTCTCCATGTAAATGGAACCGATCTTGGCAAATTGCAGGAGCATGGAAGGTCTGGCATCCACGTTGGCGCCGCAGTCGATGAGAAGTGCAGGGCCTTTTTCCGTAGGGATCAGGGGAGCTAACGGCGGTCTTTCCACACCTTTTAATCTGCCCACGATCACCTGTCCGCCAACCAACGTGGCACCGGTGCTTCCGGCGGAAACAAAAGCATCACACTCTCCGTCCTTAACCATATTCAGGGCTTTCACCAGGGAAGAGTCTTTCTTCTTTCTGATAGCCATAACGGGAGGCTCTGCCGTTTCAATGACTTCCGTGGCAGGAACCACGATCACACGTTCCTTATCATAAGTCAGACCGGAGAGTTCCTTATTCACGGCATCTTCCAGTCCCACAAGAAATACCTGTACCGCCGGGTTCTCATTTACTGCATCAACGGCCCCCTTAACGATCTCGGCAGGTGCATTGTCACCGCCCATTGCATCTACAGCCACTTTTACCAGCTCTGCCATACCCTTTATACCCCTCTTTTTTCAAATTCATGGACTCGTGTCATCCTTCCGTATTCTACGCACGGAAAGGAACACGTATGCCGTAATATTTTACTAAAATTGAGAGGAAAACGCAAGAAAGCTCCTGCGGAATATCCGCAGGAGCTTTCGGAAAATCTGATTTATTCAGCTGCAACTTCTACAATCTTCTTCTTGTTGTAGGAACCGCACTTCTTGCATACTCTGTGAGGCATCATCAGCTCGCCGCAGTTGCTGCACTTTACCAGTGCGGGTGCGCTCATTTTCCAATTTGCTCTTCTCTTATCTCTGTGAGATCTGGAAGACTTATTCTTAGGACAAATAGACATCTTTTACACCTCCTTTAGGCCTTGGAATTCTGATCGAAAATATCTTTGATCGCAGCCATACGGGGATCCGGTACAAACTGATCGTGACCGCAATCTGTGAGATTAAGGTTCTTACCGCAAACTTTGCAAATTCCCTTGCAGTCATCTCTGCACAGAACCTTCATCGGCATTGCCAGTAAGATCTCATCGGTGATGAGGGAAATGGTATCCAGTACATAGCCATCAACAAATGGCTGTTCTTCTGCGATCTCTTCCGTCACAAGGTCCGGACCGTATACAAATCTGTCAATGGAATACGGCACCTTTGTATCCACGTCCGTCAGGCATCTGCCACACTGCATTTTCAATGTGATGGTACCATTTCCGGTGAGGTGGACCTTTCCGGTCTCTACTCCGGTGATCTCAAGATCACAAGCCTCTTCCGATACAACATCGTATTTCAGGATGCCATCGGTAAAAACAGGCTCTCCGAAGGAGATTTCCTCGTGTTTTGTAATGTTGGAAGATAATACGTCAGATAAATTTACTGTCATTTCTGCTCACACATTGAAATA
>JAFUUM010000089.1 GCA_017477805.1 Lachnospiraceae bacterium | reverse complement strand
GGTATCATTATTCCTTCGGAAAGATGCGCCCCATCGATGCCCTTTCGGAGAACACGGTGCCAATGCTCTTCATCCACGGGGATGCGGATCAGCTGATCCCCTACCAGAACTCCGAACGGATGGCGGCAAAGACAGCGGGCTACAGTGAAGTCCGTCTGATCCCGGGAGCGACTCATGCGGAGTCGGTCTTAAAGGATCCTGCGGCCTACCGGGAATACGTGGGAGCATTTTTGAAAAAGATCGAGGTTCTTTGACATGCATATCTTTTACATCTTGGAGATCGTGGGAACTATCGCATTTGCGATCTCCGGAGCCATCGTTGGGATCCAGAAGAAAATGGATATCTTCGGTGTCTCCATTTTGGGACTGACCACGGCAGTGGGAGGGGGTATCCTCCGGGATCTGATCCTCAATATCACACCGCCTGCGGCCTTTGTGGATCCGGTGTTTGCGGTGACGGCCATTCTGGTCAGCATTCTGTTTTTTATCCCCTCTGTACGGGCAACATTGGAGTACAGAAAAAAGCTCTACGACATGTTGATCCTCGTTATGGATTCCGTGGGCCTCGGGCTCTTTACGGTGGTGGGTGTCCGGGCAGCCATGAATGCGGGCTTTGACTCCAACTTGTTCCTTGCGACTTTCGTCGGTGTCCTCACCGGCGTTGGCGGCGGCATCCTTCGGGACATTTTCGCCGGAGACATGCCTTATATCTTTATCAAGCATTTTTACGCCTGTGCATCCATCATCGGAGCATGGACCTGTGCCCTGACCTGGAGGAGCCTTCATGAGGTACCTTCCATGATCCTTGGGGCGGCGTTCATCGTGATCCTGCGGCTTTTGGCGGCACATTTCAGATGGAGCCTGCCAAAGGCAAAATAGGGAGAAAACATGAAGAGAAGGTTGTACGGGATTTTGGGGATCCTGCTGGCTGTTTGCATGCTGGCATGCGGCTGCGGGGAAAAAGAAAAGGAAGCAAATGAGCCAAGGCTGCTCCTTGGATTTAGTCAGATCGGATCCGAGAGTGCCTGGCGCATCGGAAATACAAGAGATATTGAAACACAGGCGGAGAACTACGGGGTCTCGTTGATGCTGGAAAACACTAATCAGAAGCAGGAGAACCAGATCGCAGCCATCCGTCGGTTCATTGCATACAAGGTGGACGTTATCGCCTTTTCTCCTATCGTGGAAGAAGGCTGGGATAACGTGCTCCTTGAGGCAAAGGAAGCGGGGATCCCGGTGATCCTCGTGGACCGTGACGTCAGTACCTCCGCAGAGGGGCTCATTGCCTGCAAGATCGGAGCGGACTTTTACAAAGAGGGCGTTATGGCCGGGGAGTACCTGATCCGGAAGGCCGACAGCCTGGGGCTTACGGAAGTGAACATCGTGGAGATCACGGGGACGGAGAATTCCTCGCCCATGAGACAGCGCCAGGCCGGTTTTTTGGATGCCATCGCCGGGGATCCGAGGATGAAGGTCCTTGAGAGCATTGACGGCGACTTTTTAAAGAGCAGAGGCGCAGAGTGCATGCGTTCTCTTTTGGATACCTATGGGGACAGCATCGACGTGGTGTTTTCCCATAACGATGAGATGACCCTGGGAGCCCTTCCGGAGATCGAGAAGGCCGGGTTTGCGCCCGGGAAGGATATGATCATCATTTCCATTGACGGCGGCCAGGATGCCATCAATGTGTTAAAAGAAGGCAAGATCAACTGCGTGGTGGAATGTACCCCGAAACTGGGGAAAGAGCTGATGACCACTGCGCTGAAATTAAAGGCCGGAGAATCCGT
>JAFUUM010000088.1 GCA_017477805.1 Lachnospiraceae bacterium | reverse complement strand
TGACTCTGCACTCATGAGAAGAGTACTCTGTGATATAATCGATGCAGATGGGAGATTCAAGGTAGTGGACAAAGCCATGAACGGCAAGGTCGCCCTGGATCTTCTCATGAAGAAGAAGTATGACGCTGTAGTGCTGGATGTCAATATGCCTGTGATGAACGGGATCGATCTTTTGAAGGAACTGCAAAAGCAAAAGATCCCGGCCAAAGTGGTCATGGCCAGCACCTTAACGTCGGAAGGCGCTAAAGTGACGATGGACGCATTGGAACTTGGCGCACTGGACTTTGTCCATAAGCCTGATCAGGCCATCGACTGTAAGGGAAAAGAATTTTCAACATCCCTTTTAAGGATCCTGGCAGCCGCCGTGGAAAGTAAGGAGCCTACCTTTAAGAGCACCTTCTCCATGGAAAAAGCCAGGGAAGATCGCAAACTGGTTCAGCTTGTGGGAAAATCCAGCAGATCCATTTCCGGCAACAAGGTGGTCGCCATTGCTTCATCTACCGGCGGACCCAAGGCTCTGCAATCCGTCATACCCAGATTACCGGGGAACCTGAACGCACCGGTTGTTCTTGTGCAGCATATGCCCGTCGGCTTCACGAAATCTCTGGCTGACCGTCTGAACACTCTGAGCGAGTTGACAGTGACGGAAGCAGCGGAAGGAGACGTACTGGAAAAGGGGCATGTGTACATCGCCAAAGGCGGAGCTCACATGAATGTGGTTTCCAAGGGAGGAAGGAGCACGATCCATTTCTCCGACGAACCCAACAGAGAAGGAGTGAAGCCCTGCGCCAATTATATGTATGAGTCCTTAGTGGATTCACCGTATGATCAGGTGGTCTGTGTGGTGATGACAGGCATGGGAATGGACGGTACAGAGGGCGTCGAGAATCTGAAAAAGAAGAAATCGATACATGTTATTGCGCAACAGGAAGCATCCTGTGCCGTTTACGGCATGCCCCGAGCTGTCGTGAA
This sequence comes from Lachnospiraceae bacterium, assembly GCA_017477805.1. Classification (GTDB taxonomy): domain Bacteria; phylum Bacillota; class Clostridia; order Lachnospirales; family Lachnospiraceae; genus SIG336. The sequence continues at coordinate 665 of JAFUUM010000088.1, read as the reverse complement.
CGCAGGCTTGGCAGATCAGGTTGTTGATCTGGACAACATCGCACAGGAAATCATCATGAATGTGGGGACGAAGTGAGATGGATGTTAGTCAATATCTAAGTATTTTCCTTGATGAGTCAAGGGAACATTTACAGAACCTTAACACGCAGATCATGAATCTGGAAGCTGATCCGGAAAACGAAGATACCGTAAACGAGATTTTCCGTGCAGCCCACTCCTTAAAAGGTATGGCCGGTACCATGGGTTATAAACGGATGCAGAATCTGACCCATGATATGGAGAATGTCTTTTCAGAGGTAAGAAAAGGCACCATCAAGGTCCAGCCGCACATGATCGACATTCTTTTCCAGTGTCTGGATGCCTTGGAAGAATATGTTAACAATATTCAGGAGACTTCCGATGAGGGTACCAATGAGAACCAGCCCATCATCAAACTGCTGAATGACTGTATGAATCCTTCTGCTGCACCTGCCGACGGCGGTGAAGCAGCACCTGCTGAAGCTGCTCCCGAAGCAGCTGCTGAGGCAGCTCCTGCGGCTGATGAAAACACCAGCACGGATCCTGCTGCAAACTGGAGAGCCATCAAACTGGATTCCTCCGAAGTTGCCGTTTTTGAGGAAGCAAAGAAGCAGGGAAAGAACGTGTTCGGTATCACCGTAAAGGTT
>JAFUUM010000087.1 GCA_017477805.1 Lachnospiraceae bacterium | reverse complement strand
GAAATAACCCCCCGGGGGGCTTGTGATCCCGCGGGTTTCTGCGTTTAATGTATAGTGGATTTGCGCGAAAATACGCGGTTTCGTCGTTTGCGCACGAAAAAAGATGATAAATACGGGAGGATGACATCATGCATATGGCAGATGCGCTGGTGATCCCTGCGGTTGCAGGCACCATGTACGGTCTCAGTGCCGTAGCCGCAGGCGTTGCGGTAAAGAAAGTGAGAGAGGAAAACGATCCCAAGAAGATCCCTGTGATGGGTGTTATGGGTGCATTTGTATTTGCAACCCAGATGCTGAACTTTACCATCCCCGGTACCGGTTCTTCCGGACATCTGTGCGGCGGCATGATGCTGTCCGCTCTGCTGGGACCTTACGGCGGATTTTTGACCATGATCGGAGTCGTGCTGATCCAGTGCCTCCTGTTTGCGGACGGAGGGTTATTGGCCCTTGGGTGTAACATATGGAACATGGCCTTTTACGGGTGTTTTATCGGAGCATTACTGATCTGGAAACCTATCATGAAAAAGGGAGCATCCAAAGGTAAGATCCTGCTTGCTTCCATCCTGGGATGCGTGCTGACGTTGCAGCTTGGTGCATTTTCTGTTACATTGGAGACACTTGTTTCCGGCGTGACCGAACTGCCCTTTGGGTTCTTCCTTGCGACCATGCAGCCCATCCATTTGGCCATCGGTTTTGTGGAAGGTCTGATCACGGCAGCAGTGCTGATCTTTGTAGAGGAAGCCAGACCCGAACTTCTGTGGGGCGTTGGCGAGAGAACAGGAGAGAAAGAAGGTAAGCTTTCTCTGAAGAATACCATCATCGTGCTGGCTGTCATCGCAGCCATCTGCGGCGGTCTGGTATCTCTGTTTGCATCTTCTTTCCCCGATGGCCTCGAGTGGTCCATGGAGAAGGTTGCAGGTACCGCAGAGCTGGAAAGAGCAGGCGGTGCTTACGAAACTGCGGACGCTATCCAGTCTGCCACCTCGTTACTGCCGGACTATAACTTTGTTGACAGTGAAGCGGCTGTTGGTACCAGTTTCTCCGGTATTGTCGGCGCACTGGTGGTGGTTTTGATCACCGTTGGCGCCTGCTATGCATTCCGCTTCTTCAGACGGAAAGATAAAATACAGGCCAGTGAATGAGTTCCATTGAAGACAGACTTCATGAACTGAATAAGCTTCAGAATGAGCAGCAGCGTTCCCGGCGGATGAATGACCTTCATCCGCTGGGGAAGCTGTTTTTTAGTGTGTTCTATATTGTCTGCGTCATGTCTCTGAACAAGTACGACCTGACGGGAGTGATCTATATGGCTGTCTATCCTGCGGCGGGTTTTGTCCTCGGGGAGCTGTCTTTCCGCACGGGAGTATACCGGATGCGGCTGATCCTGCCCTTGGTGGTCTTTGTTGGGATCTTTAATCCCTTTTTTGACAGGACGCCCGCAATGCAGATCGGAAGTTTTATTGTCACCGGAGGCATGATCTCCATGGTGACGCTGATGTTAAAGGGCTTTTATGCGGTGCTGTCTTCTTACATCCTCATCGCCACAACATCCATCGAGGAGATCTGCTATGCTCTTCGATTGCTTCATGTACCGAAGATCCTGGTGATGGTGGTGCTCCTCATCTACCGGTATTTCGGTGTCATGGCCCAGGAAGCGGACCGCATCACCACGGCCTATAAGCTTCGGGCTCCTTCTCAAAAAGGTATCCGTTACAACGCCTGGGGAACCCTGGTGGGGGGCTGGCTCCTCCGGAGTATGGACCGGGCGGGAGCGGTGTATGAGAGTATGCTCCTTCGGGGCTTCCGGGGAGAGTATTACTATCCGAAACGAAAACTGACGGCGGCGGATGTTTTATGGCCCCTGGGATGGACGTTGATCATCGGAGCGCTAACGATCTGGCGATCATGGAGAGGATAAAGAATTCATACAGGAATAAGCGGTGAATTGTTAAAGATCGAGCATCTGCATTTTGCATATGAAAAGGGCGAGGAAGTCCTATCGGATATCTGCCTTTTGGCACAGGCCGGTGAGAGCATCGGTGTCATCGGGGCAAACGGCATCGGAAAGTCCACACTGATGAAACTCATGGTGGGGCTTTATACGGATTATGAGGGCGTTCTGGAAGTGGCCCATCATGCGGTAACGACCAAGAATCTGGACCACATCCGGGAGCATGTGGGATATGTGTTTCAGGATTCGGATTCCCAGCTCTTTTTGTCCACGGTGGAAGAGGATGTTGCTTTCGGCCCCCGGAATTACAGACTGCCGGAAGACGAAGTGGAGCGCAGGGTAACAGAGGCGCTGCAGAAAGTCCACGGGGAGCATTTGCGGAAAAAGCATACCTATAAACTTTCCGGCGGAGAAAAGAAACTGGCGGCCATCGCCACCATCCTTGCCATGGAGCCGGATATCATCATCATGGATGAACCCTCGTTGGCGCTGGATCCCAAGAACCGGAGAAACCTCATCCATATCCTAAATGAGATCGATTCTTTAAAGATTGTCACCAGTCATGACCTGGATTTCATCATGGACACCTGCGAGCGCACGGTGTTGTTGTACGAAGGTAAGATCATTGCCGACGGTCCCACGGAGGAGATCCTGAAAAACGGGAAGCTGCTGGATGAGTGCGGACTGGAATTGCCGCTGAGATTGCAGTAGGATCAGCAGATATAGCCGATGAGCAGCCGCAGAACATTTTCCGCGCCGTCTCTGTGACTCCGCTCGTAGCCGTGGGAGGCGTAAACGCCGGCTCCGATAAGGCCGTGCTTTACATCGCTTCCGGCACCCAGGGTAGCTTCCACGTCACTGCCGTAGTGGGGATAGATGTCCACAGCGAAGTCGGCGCCGCTCTTTTTGGCAGCTTCCATCAGGCCTTTTACCACGGGATAGCTGTAAGGGCCACCGCTGTCCTTGGCACAGATGGACACCTGTTTTTCCGTACAGGTCAGACCTTCGCCCACGCAGCCCATATCCACGGAGATGGCTTCGCTGACGCCGGCAGGTACGTTGCCGCAGCCGCCGTGTCCCACTTCTTCAAATACGGTGATGTGGGCATAGAGAGCACGCTTCGGGGTGATCATCTTATCCTTCAGATATTTGGCAAAACCAAGAAGGATACCGACGCTTAACTTATCATCCAGGAAACGGGATTTGATATAACCGCTCTTTGTTACCCGGACATTGGGATCGAAGCAGACAATATCTCCCACGGAGATACCCAGCTTTTCCGTATCTTCCTTGGAATTTACATCCTCGTCCAGTACCACTTCGCAGGTATCCCAGCTTCTCTTGGTGTCGTTGTAATCTCCGTTGACGTGGATGGAAGCGTTGTTTAACTGGAAGGTACCTCCGTAGGTGCCGTTGAATTTGGTGATGACCCGGACGATCTCGGTCTCGGCGTTATTGGGGTTCATGCCCCCAAGGTTTGTCAGCTGCAGTCTGCCGTTTCCCTTGATGGTGGCTACCATGCCGCCAAGGGTATCCACATGGGCTTCCAGAAGAAGACCGTTCTTCTTATCGGACCCGCCGAAGTTTACGAGGACACCGCCTTTATTTGTGATCTCGGCTTTGAAGCCAAGGGCGGAGAATTCTTTTTTCACCCATGCTGCGGCTTCTTCCGTATAGCCGGTGGGAGAGTCGATCTTCAAGAGTTCCGTTGTTTTTTCTACGATGAAATCCGTGTATCTGGTCAGGTTTATTTTTCTCATAGGATGCTCCTTATCTGATATTGATCAGTATCATCATAGCACTAATTTAGTCTTATTATCACAGAAAATAGGGAGAAAGGGAGGATTGCTGTGGTAAAATCGTTACAGAACGCCAAATGGCGGTAAGAGAGAAAACAGACGGTAAGAAGGAGCAGATCTCATGGAAAAACTCAGCGTATCCAGATTTTTTGCGGACCATATGGTCCTGCAGCAGGGAAAACCCATTCGTGTCAACGGACATAACGAATCCGGCAGCGAGGTAACGGTGTATCTCATGAACCCGGGAGAAGGGTTTTCGGATAAAGATGTTTTAAGTAAGGGCCAGGCGGTAACGGATGAAAGCGGCAAATGGAAGGCAGAACTTCCGTCTATGAAGGCGGGTGGCCCGTTACGGATCCTGATCCGGGACGATAAGGGCGAAGAGATCAAAGCGGAAGATGTGTGGATCGGTGAAGTGTGGTTCTGTACCGGACAGTCCAATATGGATCTTCCCATGGAGAGAGTTGCGGATCATCATGCGGATGAGGTGGGGGATAAAGAGTATCCCAACATCCGTACCTTCCGGATCGTGGAGCATGCGGAATATGCAGGCCCCCTGGAGGACCCTCAGACCGGGACCTGGGTGGCGGCCTCAAAAGACACCATCATGCAGTTCGGGGCAACGGCCTATTTCTTCGGGAAAAACCTCCAGGAGATGACAGACGGAAACGTGGCTGTGGGCCTGATCCATGCAAGCCTTGGGGGCTCCCGCATCGAAGGGTGGATGAGCCGTGAGATGCTGGAGGGCTATGATTACATGCTGGAGGATGCGGATCGTTATGCTGTCCCCGGCTATATGGATGCCCAGAACAAATACAACGAAGAAAAGACCATCCGCTGGTACGGTGTTACCGATGGCGAGGATCTTGGGTTAAAAGAAGGCTGGGAAAAGAAGGAAGACTGGAGCGGAGCATCCGACCTTACCGTCCCCTGCATGTTCCGGGATGTTCCGGAGCTTCGCGGCTTTATCGGCAGCATCTGGCTTCATAGGTCCTTTGACCTTGACGATGCAGCCTTTGCTGAAGCACAGGCGGGGCATGATCTGAAACTCTGGATGGGAACCCTGGTGGACGTGGATGATACCTATGTGAACGGCGTTCACGTGGGCAATACCCCTTATCAGTATCCGCCCCGGAAGTACAAGGTCCCCGGAAACATTTTGAAGAAACAGGGCAATCATCTTGTGATCCGTCTCCGTGTGGAAGGGGGTGGCGGAAGAGTCACGCCCGGAAAAGAGCAGAAACTCTTTAATGACAAGGCATCTTTGGATCTTTCCGGAACCTGGCAGTATCTGATCGGTATGAGAAGACCCGATCCCATGCCGCCTACGGATTTCGTCAACTGGCATCCGACAGGACTTTATAACGGCATGACCGCTGCCTGTCATCAGATGGCGGTAAGAGGTGTGATCTGGTACCAGGGTGAGTCCAACACCTGGCTGCCGGAAAGTTATACCGACCTGACAAAGCGTCAGATCGAAGGTTATCGGAAAGCCTGGAAGGAGCCGGAACTGCCTTATCTGTTCGTGCAGCTTCCCAATTTCGAGATCGATCAGTCTCCATCCGACAGATGGTATGAATTCAGAGAAGAACAGAGGGCCTGTCTGACCGTTCCCGGTACCGGTATGGCGGTGGGCCTTGATCTTGGAGAAGATAACGACCTCCATCCTTTGGAAAAGAGAGAAGTGGGAAGAAGACTTGCCCTTCTTGCCGCAAAGCAGGTTTACGGAAAAGACGTGGAAGCCACCGGCCCCGTTCCCGAGAAGGCAGTGTGGGATAAGGAAAATGGGAAGATCACGTTGAAACTTTCCCATGCACAGGGACTGGTATCCATGGCAGCGAAGTCCCAGCCCGGCGCGGAGGCAAAAGGCGAGGCAGTCACGGACTTTGTTGCGGAGGACGGACTTTGCAATCTCTTCCCCTGCAAGGTGGAGAAGATGGATGAGGCTTCCGGCGAGATCGTGCTGTCCCTGGAAAAGAGAGCAACACCTTTGTGGCTCCGGTATTGTTATTCCAACACCAACAAGGGAGCCCTTGTGTATAACGGCGCGGGCCTTCCCATGACACCGTTTAGGATCGTGACTTCCGTCCGGTAAGATAAGATCCGGGAAACTTCGCAAAACGTGCTGACTTGAGCAAAAAACAGGAGACAAACATGAGGACAACATGGAACACCGGCTGGGAATTTACTCTGTTTCCGGCTGATACCTTTGATCAGGAACAGGAAGATAAGATCGTTCGGGAGGACATTACCCCCGGATCAGAGCGGGACAGGAAACTTCAGAACGCCGCATGGCAGCCGGTGGAGATCCCCCATGACTGGCTTATCGGGAATGATCCGGAACAGTTTTACGAAAGCGGATTTGGCTGGTACCGGAAGAGATTTACCTGGAAGAAAAAAGATAAAAAGACCCGGGTATTTTTGACCTTTGACGGGGTCTATATGGATTCCGGTTATTATTGCAACGGGACCTGCGTCGGGGAATGGAAATACGGCTACAGTCCCTGCACCATCGAGGTGACGGATGCCTTACAGGATGGGGAAAATGAGCTCCTTGTGTGGGTCCGTTTCCGCAGTCCCAACAGCCGCTGGTACTCCGGCGCCGGGATCTACCGAAAGGTGATCTACCGGGAAACGGGAGAGACCTTTATCCCCGAAAACGGAGTCTATGTTTCGACAAAAAAGCAGGGGGAGGACTACCTGCTGACTGTGGATACGGAAGTTGCGGGAGTGCAGGCTGACCAGGCGGAGGTTGAGGTCCTTCTTTTCGAAGGAGCGGGGAACGCCGAGGAAAGAAACGGCGTGACAACCACCGCGGTATCCATGACCCTTCAAAATGTCCGGGAAGAAGAGGGAGAGTACCCCTTTATCCAGGGAGACGGTGTTACTGCCGAAGCTTTTGAAAAAACAGGCAGCACCGGAAAAGCGGTTCGTCATCTGATCCGGGAGTATCTGGTAAAAGCCCCGAGACAGTGGGATGTGGAAGATCCCTGTCTTTATGATCTCCGGGTCCGTCTTGTGCTGCCGGATGGAAGCAAACGTTCCGGTGACAGCCAGGGGGAGAACTGCGAAGCAGGCGAGGAAGAGCGCATCCACGTGGGCTTCCGGGAAGTGACCTTAAGTCCCGAACAGGGCTTTTTCTTAAACGGCAGGAAGCTGAAATTGAACGGCGTCTGCGAGCATCATGATCTGGGGGCTCTTGGCAGCGCTTTCCATAAGGCAGGCATGCGCCGTAAGATCCTGATCTTGAAAGAGATGGGTGTAAACGCCATCCGTCTGACCCATAATATGGCGGACTCCGGTGTCCTTGAACTGGCGGATGACATGGGGATCCTCCTGATCTCCGAGTCCTTTGATATGTGGGAACGGGCAAAAACGGACTACGACTACGCCCGGTTTTTCCCTGCCTGGCACGGACGGGATGTGGAAGCCTGGGTCTGCAGGGACAGGAATCATCCCTCCGTGGTGTTCTGGAGCATCGGAAACGAGATCTACGATACCCATGCGGATGACCATGGGCAGGAGATCACAAGAGATCTGATGGAGACGGTGAAAAAGCATGATCCCAGAGGAAATGCGACACCTACCATCGGTTCCAATTACATGCCCTGGGAAGGGGCGCAGAAGTGCGCGGACATCTTAAAGATCGCCGGCTATAACTATGCGGAGAAGTTTTACGAAAAGCACCACAAGGAGCATCCCGACTGGGTGATCTACGGCAGTGAGACTTTCTCTATCGTTCAGAGCAGGGGGATCTATCATTTTCCGCTTCACTGCGGCATCATGTCGGATGAGGATGAGCAGTGCTCCGCCCTGGGAAACAGCAATACCAGCTGGGGCGCTGACAGTTATGAAGAATGTGCCACAGGGGACCGGGATATGGAGTTCTCCATGGGGCAGTTTTTGTGGAGCGGTTTTGATTACATCGGAGAACCCACTCCTTACCATACCAAGAATTCCTACTTCGGCCAGATCGATACCGCAGGCTTCCCCAAGGATGTGTATCATGTCTGGAGATCCGTCTGGACGGATCCTGCTGAAAAACCTATGGTCCATATATTCCCCTATTGGGATTTCAATCCCGGACAGATGGTGGACGTGCGGGTGTGCTCCAATGAGGATGAGGTGGAGCTGTTCTTAAACGGGAAAAGCCTTGGAAAACAGACCCTGACCCACGCTCCCGGAAGCGGGGCGCATATCATCGCCGACTACCGGATCCCTTACGAAGAGGGAACCCTGACGGCGGTGGCTTATGACAAGACCGGGAAAGAGACAGCCCGGTGTGAAAAGAAGAGTTTCGGCGATAGCGCTAAACTTGTGATCGCGGTGGAAGATACCAGACCCTGCAAGGGCGTGTTTGGCTACCTGGAAGAAAACGCGAAGGTACCGGCAGATCCGGAAGAGTATATTTTCGCGGAGATCTCAGCCGTGGATGCAGCGGGAAACCCGGTGGAAAATGCCGCGGACAGAGTGCGGGTTACCGTAGAGGGTCCTGCAGTCCTTGTGGGGCTTGATAACGGTGACAGTACGGATTTCGAGCGTTATCCCCAGAGTGATAAGAGGCTCTTTAGCGGAAAACTGCTGGCGGTCCTTCGACCCACAGGGGAAGAAGGGACGATCCGCGTAACGGCATCGACGCCGGAGGCAGCAGGAGTGGAAAGCACTGCGTTTGAACTGCATGCGGTAAATGCCCGGAATGAGGAACAGACCGAAGTGGTTTCCCTCGTTCATTCAACAAAGAAAGCGGATACCGAGATCCCGATCCGCAGGATCACCCTGACGACTGAAGGAGAGAGGGTACTGACGAAAGAAGCTCCCGAGATCCGGGTGAAGGCAGAAACAAGACCGGAAAAGGCGGATACCGGAAAACTGACCTTCCGTATCACCAACGAAGCCGGCATAGAGTCCCATATCGCAGAGATCATTTCCGTTGACGGAAACGTGTTAACGGTACGGGGAAAAGGAGACGGAGTATTTAAGATCCGCGCCATGGCAGGGGATGAAGAGACGGGAAAGATCCGTGTCATCTCCGAACTGGAATTTACCTGTGAGGGGCTTGGTCAGGCATATCTGAATCCCTATGAACTCATTGCCGGAGGTCTTTATTCCGCCGCGGAAGGAGAGGTCGGGAACGGCAACGAACGGGGCGTATCCACGGCCCGGGAAGCCCGTACCGTCGTGACCTTTGACAACATCGATTTCGGTGAGATCGGAAGCGATGAGATCACAATCCCCATCTTTTCTCTGGATTCCGATGATGTGCCTGTTCAGGTCTGGGAAGGCATACCCGGCAAAGAAGGGGCAAGCCTTTTGGTGGATGATCTTTATACCCAGAAGAGGGTTTGGAACGTTTATATTCCCCAGACCTTTAAGTGCAGCCGCTTCGTGAAGGGCATCACTTCCATCAGCTTTGTTTTCGACCGGAAAGTCCACCTGAAGGGCTTTTTATTCAAAAAGTACGAGAAAGCCTGGATCGTAAATACGGCCGCTTCCGCGGACAACGTGTACGGAGATACCTTTACCAAAGGAGAACGGTCCGTCACCGGCATCGGCAATAACGTGACCCTGGTGTTTAAGGACTTTGGCTTTGGAGAGAGCGGCGCCGAAGGCGTTGTTATCAAGGGCTCTACGCCTCTTGCCGGAAACACCATCCATCTTGTTTTGAAAGACAAGAATGAAGAGCGGAAAGAGATCCTGGAATTTGCGGGCGAAGACGGAAAGACAAAAAAACAGACTTTCCGGTTCGACCGAAAAGTCTGTGGCAGATACGATGTAATGTTTGTCTTTTTGCCCGGAAGCAATTTTGATTTTGAAGAGTTTTCGTTTATCCCCTCGGATCAGGGCGTGTGAGTCAGCTCCAGTTCCTTTTCCGGGGCACCGTAAGGTGCGTTTCTCCGCATGTTTTTGTACTCCTTGGGAGTGCAGCCCACCTTCTGCTTGAAGATGCGGTTAAAGGTGGAGAGGGAGTTAAAACCGGACTGCATGGCCACATCCGTAATGGGAAGCTCTGCCTGAGTCAAAAACTGCTGGGCCAGGCTGATGCGGCAGCTGGTCAGGTATTCATAACAGGAAACCCCTGTGAACTCCTTAAAGAGCCTGGAGAAGTGGAACTTGGAAAAGCCTGCCATATAAGCAAGGTCTTCCACGGTAAGATCCTCCGTGCTGTGCTCTGAGATATAAGAACAGATATCCATGAATTTGCCGATATACTCGTGGCGTTTGCTGCTGGTGGTATCGGCAAATTTATTGTCCATTTTGATCTGGGCCCGGCCCAGGATGGATAAGAACTGCACGATGTACGCAAGGATGGTGGCGCAGCAGAAGGGCTTTTCATCCTGGTATTCTTCATCAATCTTTTCCAGACAGATGTGGAGCTTTGCATTTACCGCCGGGTAGTCCTCTTTCCGGACCAGAAGGTAGGGAGATACGGACTGCATCAGCGAACTCATGTCCCGGATCCCCGTAAGGAAATTGGTATCGAAGAGGAAGATCAGACGTCTTCCCGTTTCGGGAGCGATGAGCTTGTGCAGGATGCCGGCAGGGATCAGCAGAATGTCATCTTCTTTTAAGACGATCTTTTCCTTCCCAATCTGTATGGTATAGATGTTTTCCACGGGGGAAATGATCTCGATGGCGGTATGCCAATGGGTGTCGTAGGAATCAGCCTCGTTGTTGTGATAGAGTCTGACGCCGCTGGCATCGTTATATTTGACTGTCTCGTGTTCTCCATCCAAGTATCTGACGGCCATGGCAGAGGTGCTCCTTGTTTTGCGTTTCTCGCTCGTTCTATCTTAACCTTAAATGGGAAAATATGGAACAGAAATCAGCAAAAAATGGTGAGTGTTGCCACTGTCTTTTTTTTATCATGGAATAAATGTGGAAAACGTTTTTGAACGATGAAATATACCAAGGAGGCATGGCCATGGAACTTACGGAAAATAAAGAAGCGATAGCGGCATTTCGGGAGAAAGCCAAAAAACTGGTTTCCCAGATGACGCTTGAGGAAAAGGTATCTCAGATGGTGAACCATGCTGCAGCAGTGGATCGCTTGGGGATCAAAGCATATGACTGGTGGAATGAGGCACTTCACGGTGTGGCAAGAGCCGGCGTGGCAACGGTATTCCCCCAGGCCATCGGTATGGCTGCATCTTTCGATGAAGATCTGCTGGAAGAAGTGGGTGAAGTGGTATCCACGGAAGCCAGAGCAAAATTCAATGTACAGCAGCAGTATGATGATACGGATATCTATAAGGGCCTGACGGTTTGGGCTCCCAACGTGAACATCTTCCGTGATCCCAGATGGGGCAGAGGTCACGAGACCTACGGTGAGGATCCTTTCCTGACATCCAGACTGGGGGTTCGCTACATCAAAGGCCTCCAGGGACACGATGAAAAGCACCTGAAGCTTGCAGCCTGCGCAAAGCACTTCGCTGTACACAGCGGTCCCGAAGGCATCCGCCACAGTTTCAATGCGGAAGCTTCCAAACAGGATATGTACGAGACCTATCTGCCTGCATTCAAGGCCTGTGTTCAGGAAGCCAAGGTAGAGACCGTTATGGGCGCTTACAACCGCACCAACGGCGAAGCCTGCTGCGGAAGCAAGACTCTCTTACAGGACATCCTGAGAAAAGAATGGGGCTTTGAAGGCCACGTCGTGACCGACTGCTGGGCCATCAAGGACTTCCATGAGGGTCATCATGTAACAAAGAATGCTTTAGAGTCCGTTGCTCTTGCCATGAACAGCGGAAGCGATCTTAACTGCGGTAACCTCTTCCATTATCTCGGTGAGGCAGTGGAGAAGGGCCTGATCAAGGAAGAGAGACTGGATGAAGCTCTGACCAATCTCTTTACCACCCGTATGAAACTGGGACTTCTGGATGACCAGGAGAAGACCCCTTGGGACGATCTTCCTTACACCGTCGTAGATCAGAAAAAGTACAGAGAATTCAACAGAGAAGTGGCACAGCGTACCCTTGTGCTGTTAAAGAACGAAAAACACATCCTGCCTCTGCAGAAGGATATGATCGGTACCATCGGTGTCATCGGACCCAACGCGGACAGCAGAGATGCCCTGGTGGGTAACTACGAAGGTACTGCATCCAGATACGTGACCGTACTGGAAGGCCTGGAGGATTATCTGGGAGATGATGTACGGATCCTGTACTCCGAAGGCTGCCACCTGTACAAAGAGGGCATCAGCAACTTAAGCGAAGGCAATGACCGTATCTCCGAAGTAAAGGCAGTATGCGCGGCCAGTGATGTTGTGCTCTGCTGTCTCGGCCTGGATGCTCATATCGAAGGCGAAGAAGGAGATGTATCCAACCAGTACGGAAGCGGTGATAAGGGAAATCTGGATCTGCCCGGTCTCCAGGGAGAGATCCTGAAGGCAGCAGTAGAGTCCGGAAAACCCGTTATCGTTCTGCTTCTTTCCGGAAGTGCTCTGGCAGTAAACTATGCTCAGGAACACGCTGCAGCAGTGATGCAGTGCTGGTATCCCGGATCCCAGGGCGGACTTGCCATCGCAAGAGTCCTGTTCGGAGATGAGAACCCCGAAGGGAAACTTCCTGTGACCTTCTACAAGACCACGGAAGAACTGCCTGATTTCGAAGATTATTCCATGAAGAACAGAACCTATCGTTACATGAAGCAGGATGCCCTGTATCCCTTCGGTTACGGTCTGTCCTATACCGATTACGAACTGGGAAATGTAAAGACCTCCGCACAGAAGGTTTCCGCAGATGGTCTGGATGTTTCCGCAGTCATTGAAAACAAGGGCCTCATCGAGGGAAGAGAAACCCTTCAGGTTTACGTCAAAGTACCCGGCGAGAACACCCCCAATGCACAGTTAAAGGGTCTTAAGAAAGTGAAGATCGGTGCCGGTGAAAAGACGGAAGTCAAGGTACACCTGCCAAAGGAAGCTTTCGGACTCTTTGATGAGAACGGTAAGCTGGTCTACACACAGAAAGCGGAAGTTTACGTTGGTACCCAGGCTCCCGATCACAGAAGTGAAGAACTGACGGGAAAACGTCCCGTGAAGATCGAAGTAGAGATCGAAGTGTAAGTGATGTAAGGAAAGCACGCGAGGCGTGCTTTTTAGCCCGAACGTAAGACGTTCGGTGTCGCCGGCTAACGCCGGAACGACGTGACCGCTTCTGCCTGTCGGAGGCAGAAGCGGTTTTTTACGGAGGAAATGTTATGGGTAATGAGAGAAAATGGACACAGCTTTGGCTGAAGTATGACCGCAGACAGAAAGAATATGATGCTGATCTGGGGCGTGTGAACGTTTCCGGATTTGGAGAAGATACAGTAGAGAAAAAGGTGCTGGAGAGTGCCCTGAAAGAATGGAAACGGGGTTTTGAAGGTTATACGGGAAAGAGCGTTACGGAAGATACTGCAGCAGAGGAAGCAGGTCTGCGTATCCTGAAAGACGCATCCGTTCCGGCAGAAGGATACGTCATTGAAGTAACGGATCCTTCCCATGTGGTAGTGAAAGCTTCCGAGGCAAAAGGCGTATTATACGGCATTTTTGCACTTCTTCGTGCCATGGGTCTGGAGCAGGAACTTTCGGAGGCGGCCGGCAGTTTCAGCCCTTCCAATCCCCTGCGCATGCTGAACCATTGGGATAACATGAGCGGTGATATTGAGAGAGGATATTCCGGAAATTCTTTCTTCTTCAAGGACGGAGAGATCCTTGTAGGGGACCGGACCAGAGACTATGCACGATTCATCTCCAGTGTGGGCATCAATGCCATCGTCATCAATAACGTGAACGTAAAACAGCAGGCCACCTGGCTGATCACGGACCGTTATTTTGATAAAGTGTCCGAACTGTCACGGATCCTCGAAGAATACGGCGTAAAACTGTTCCTGAGCCTGAACTATGCGGCATGTATGGAGATCGGCGGTCTTGACTCCGCAGATCCCATGGATCCTAAGGTCATCGCCTGGTGGAAAGAGAGGATGAAAGAGGTCTTTGCCCGCATCCCCAACCTTGGAGGTTTCCTTGTTAAGGCGGACTCCGAAGGCCGTCCCGGCCCTTTTACCTATGGCAGGACCCAGGCGGACGGTGCCAATATGCTGGCTGATATCGTCAAGGAATATGATGCTCTCATCATCTGGAGATGCTTCGTTTACAACTGCCAGCAGGATTGGAGAGACTTAAAAACAGACCGTGCACGGGCAGGCTATGACAACTTCAAGCCCATGGACGGGGATTATCATGAGAATGTGATCCTGCAGATCAAGAACGGTCCCATGGACTTCCAGATCCGCGAACCGGTGTCTCCTCTTCTTGGGGGTCTCACAAAGACCAACCAGATGCTGGAGGTTCAGATCGCCCAGGAATATACGGGCCATCAGATCGACGTGTGCTACCTGATCCCCATGTTTAAGGAAGTGCTGGATTTTAAGACCTATTGTGCTCCGGAAAATGATACGGTGGCGGATGTGGTCAGCGGCCGTGCATTCGGCAACAAAAATGCGGGGATGGCTGCGGTCTGCAATACCGGTGATGATGAGAACTGGACCGGTAATGACCTTGCTGCGGCTAACCTCTATGGATTTGGCCGTCTTGCCTTCGATATGGAACTGACCTCTGAAGCCATTGCCGAAGAGTGGGCAGGCCTCACCTTCGAAAATAAATCAGAAGTTAAGAAAACGGTTGTCACGATATTGCTTCCTTCGAGGAAAGTTTACGAAAAATATACCAGCCCTCTTGGCATCGGCTGGATGGTAAGACCTCACGATCATTATGGCTGCAGTGTGGACGGATACGAATATGACCGTTGGGGAACCTACCATCGGGCGGATCATTTGGGCATCGGAGTGGACCGGAGTCACAACGGCACCGGATATGCTCTCCAGTATCACCAGCCCAATGCCGACATGTATGACGACCCTGAAACCTGTCCGGAAGAGCTACTCCTTTTCTTCCATCATGTAAGCTATGACAAGGTTCTGAAGAGTGGTAAAACCCTGATTCAACATATCTACGATAGCCATTTCGAGGGGTATGATGAGGCAGTTGCCTTAAGGGATCAGTGGAAGAGCCTGGAAGGTCAGATTGAAAACAGATGCTATGAAAATGTGGCAGAGAGATTCGAAAGACAACTTTACAATGCCAGAGAATGGAAAGACCAGGTGAACAGTTATTTCTTCAGAAAGAGCGGGATACCCGACGAGAAGAATAGAGAAATTTATTAAGGATTTAATTTATACCTGCATCTTGCGGCGGTCTAAAATGTGATGTTTCTGTTTTTCGTCATACATGCGAAGATCGATCTTTTCCTGGAAATCCTTTCGGCTTACAGGGCGGAAAGGATCGAAGAAGAGATAACCGCAGCTGATGTCCATATCTACATCTACACAGAGTTCAGAACGGATCCGGGAGATCTCCTCCCGGATCTTATCAATTTTCAGCTCAACATCTTCGGAATTGGTGAGATCCGCGGGGATCACACAGAATTCGTCTCCGCCAAAGCGGCCGATAAAGGCTTTGGATCCGAACACTTCCATCAGAGCCTGGGCGGTCTCCTGAAGGGCTTTATCCCCCATCTGATGACCGTATTTGTCATTGATCTCCTTGAAATGGTCCACATCCATCATGATGGCCGGAAATGCGATGCCGGATGCTACGCTGTTTTTGATGGATTCATCCAGTTTTAAGTCGATGCCGCGTCGGTTTAACAGGCCCGTGAGATAATCCACGTTCACATCCCGGCTCTGGACGTAGAACAGCAAAACCAGACAGCCGATGGCGATACCGGCGTAGGTGGTGTTCAGATTTGCAAAAAAGATCTGGACGACTGCCCCGGCCAGTGAAAGGGCAGGGAGCAGGATCAGGGAATCACGATATTGTTCGGGAATGTGGTTTTTGAACAGGACCACATAAACTACCAGAAGGATGATAAAGATCAGCATAAAGACTGCGCGGACCATAAATAAGGATCCGCGGGTATAAACCTGGCCGTCAAAGGTGTAGATCAGACCCAGTCCGGTGAACTGGTCCAGAAGGATCATGACCATATTGATGGCGGCAAAGGCGATAAACTCAATGCGAAATACGGTACGCCCCATGTGATCCTTTTGATCCATCCAGCTGTCCACGTAGTTGAGGGCAATGAGGATGTCCACGGGATCCAGGAGGAAGATCAGAAAATATCCGATCTTAGCCAGGATCAGAAATCGGTCGGGATAGGCTTCACCGATGTGACCGATGCTCTCCGCAAGGAGGAGCAGGAAGGTGGTAAACAGAAGGGCACTATAAGCACGCCCGGTCTTCATGCCCGAAGCACTTTTCTGAAAGATCCATAAAAGCACGAGCAGCAGGCCCGTGAAAAAATTCAGTACAACCCAGCCGTCTAATTCGATCACTGTTTCCCCTCCAAAATTGGTTCGCCATCCGATATAACGCTATTTTACATGATGGCTGTGGATTTGTGTACTAGGTAATTCTGCGATATGATAGATGCGATAAGTCTGGGTCGCCGGGGCGGCCTGCAAATACGGTGATCGGAGGGGAAGTATGAAAAAGAACAGGCTGGTCTGGATCCTTGCGACTGCGGGACTGACTGCAGGACTGTTGCTTCAGGGCTGCGGGGCACAGAAGGCAAAGGCACCTGAAGAGACGCAGGAGGAGACGGAGAGTAAAGAAAAACAGAAGAAAGAGAAAAAGGAAGAAAAGAAGGATGAAACAGAGACTGCGGAGACCGAAACGGAAGCGGAAGATGCAAACCGGAAAGACCTGTATCTTTTAAAGACCGACAATTCCGATGTTGTTTACGTGGTGGATGATCATGGGAAAAAGCAGGAAACCTTTGATCTTTCCGAAATCCGGGAAGTCATCGATGACGGAACCTACGGATGCAATGCTTCCGGCCTCATTGGATTTGAAAACGGAAGGCTTTACTTTAACGATTGGGGGCAGATGCCCTATGATGACACCGCAGCAGCTTACGTTGTCTACGCTGTGGATGTGGAAAACTTAGAGCCGGAACTATTATGGATCGCGGATGCTTCTTCCGGGGATTTTGTGTGCGGCTATGATCTTTATCAGGGAAGTCTTTATCTGGCGGTAAATGAATCGGATGAGACCCATGAACTGGTCTTTACGCTGCAGGGGGATCAGCACGTACTCTATTACAGTCCGTACGATGAACTGATCACGGATACCTTTGCTAAAAATCGCCGGGTGTATCTGCGGGGAAATGATTACGCGGATGACTGCTATACGGAGATCCTTGATGAGATAGGCTTTCTTTTGACCTATGACAGGGATTCCGGGCTTTATTACCGTGTGTACGCCGACGGGGCGGAAGAGAGAGTCTATGGGCTTACCGAAGGAAACTACATTCAGACGGTGAGTTACGATCAGGACGGGATCGTTTACGAGTATGATCCCTATGATGCGGAAGAGGCTGAGTCCGGCCTGTATTACTACGGATTTCATACGGAAAGAGCAGAGCTTATGCAGGATTACGACATTTATTACGATGATGTCTTTGTCCTCGGACGGGATCAGGATCTGCTCTACATGGAATGGAATGTGGGTGACGAGTACGGCCATCCCATCAAAGAGATCTACACCAGAAATCTGAAAAACTGGGAGATGAAGACCCTCTGTATGCTGGAGGATGTTCCCGGTTCCCACGGCGGATACTCCGCTGCGTCCATGGAAACGCCCTTTGTGCTCATCGGAGAGGACATTTACCTCGCTACCGTTGTTGGGGATGAGATCGCCTGGGTACGGCCTTCCTATGAAAACGGCAAAACGGACTTAAAACGGATCAACTGTCCCATTGAAACGATCTCACCGTTAACTTATGGCTCTGTAACCTACGAAAGTTTTACGGATAAATGTCCTTATTGCGGAACTCCGCTTTACATGTACTACGAAGAGTGTTTCCAGTTAAATGACAGATATTCGGCCTATGCAAAGGAGATCAATGATCAGCTAAAGGAGATCTTTGAGGAAACCCTGTCAAGAAGAGAGACAGAGACGGAAGGCAGGGAATATCCGGATGATGAGTGCGATTACCATCTGGAATACGCTTATCAGTACCGGGAGAGCTTTGAGGGATCCATTTCTTCCGTGGAAATTGTGAAAGATAAGTATCTTCTTGTGAATGAGGATGGATACTGGTACGGCGGCGGTGCCCACGGCCAACCCTACAAGTACCAGTACGCATTTAATCTCGAGACCGGCGGGCG
Organism: Lachnospiraceae bacterium; assembly: GCA_017477805.1. Classification (GTDB taxonomy): domain Bacteria; phylum Bacillota; class Clostridia; order Lachnospirales; family Lachnospiraceae; genus SIG336. The sequence continues at coordinate 949 of JAFUUM010000087.1, read as the reverse complement.
CTTTTTGATCACGGACATCTTTGGAGGAGACAACGAAGAATTCAAGGAATTCTGCGCAGAAGCCACCAAAGAGGACCTTGCAAAGTACAATGAGTACACCTGCCCGTACTATCAGTACGATCCCGATGTTGTTTATCAGGATGCGTATGAAACCGTTTCGCTGGAATACAGCACCATCGAGTTCAGGACAGACGGTGTATACCTGATCTACGAGCCCTATGCGATGGGCCCCTTCGCTTCCGGCTTTATCGAAGTGAAGATCTTTGATGACAGTATTTACTATTGATCTGCAGAAAAGATTTATTTCCGCTGGTCCTCAAAGGAGGAACCGGATACTTTTTTGATGAAGTGGGCAGGATTTCCGCCCCAGATCTCTCCGGCGGGGACATCCTTGGTGACCACGGCACCGGCGGCGATAATGGAATTGTCACCGATGGTGACATCGCCGATGATAAGAGCACCGGCACATACCCGGACGTGGTTTCCGATGACAGGCTGTCGGTCCTGCTCAAATCCGATGGTGACCTGCTGGTTGATCCAGCAGTTTTCTCCTACGGACTTTGCGGCAATGATGGTGGAAAAGCCGTGCTGGATATACAAGCCGCCACCGATGTATCCGCTTCCGATGATCAGCGTGTTCATGGGCCTGATCAGCCGCTTTTTGAGTCCGCCGGGATTACCGATCCGAAAGTAGAAGATATTCCGGAAGGCTTCCGCATTCAGCATCAGATATCGGAACAACTTATAATCCGATGAAAAGGACAGATTTTTCAGCTGTTTCCAGGCGAGCATATCCTTTTGGATCAGTTCTCTGTTCGGGGACTTTTTATAGGCCCGGTACAAAGGAACGGTGCGATATGCTTTCAGAAAATACAAAATGCTTTCTTTTACGGAACTCATGCGTTAACCCTCTCGTGAAAGTTCTTTATCGAGAGATAGTATACCATAT